>DASYBA010000466.1:0-6891 GCA_036501005.1 Candidatus Xenobia bacterium
TAGCGCCGCTGCAGGATGGTGCCCACGTCCATCCCCGTCCGGTTCAACGCCGCTGTGTTCCCCTCCTACCCGTGACCGTCTCGGACATGCCGGCCTCGGTCGCTTGCCATCGGTATGCCACGACAATGACTCCGGCCCGCCCCACACGGTCACGAAGTGGTTCGGACCTATCCGACGCAATTTCCCCCGGCCGGCTGGCCCGCATTATCACACCGCTGGGTTGAACCGCGACAGTTCGACCGCACCGGACTCGCAGGGGAGCGGCCTTTCGCGCCATGGGCCGCGCGGCCATCCAGTTGCAGGTTGCCGAGGGTATTGAACATGCTATCGGCGTCGTACTCGTCCCACTGCAGGCTGCCCGACTCGTATCGAACGAAGCCCGGGTGGCCGCCTCGGTGGGAGACGTCGGCACCTCCACTCGGGTTGGCGGTGGCCAGCATCATGGTATCGATGCGCTCCAGCAAGGCGGCCAGGTTCTCGGTCCCCGCCTGGCCCTCGCTTCGTCCAACACCCGCTGCTGGTCAAAAGCCACATGGCTGGGCTGATGATGCGGCCCACCTGGGCCGCCATCTGGGTCATGCGCAGGCGAGCCTGCACGGCCAGTTCTCCCTCGTGAAACACCCGGCCGTATTCCCCTGGAAGGCCCCTGGCCCCTGGGCGCGGAAATGCGCCGCCATGGAAGGCCCCCAGTACGAACTCACCCGCTCTTTCCAGATCTTCAACTACCTCGCCCACTTCAACGACGAGGCGCAGGACTTCATTCGGCGCCTCATGCGGTTCGTGCTCAAGCGCGACCGTGTGTTCAGCGAGCTGCAGTACAAGGCGCTGGTGCAGCAGAAGGCCGAGGAGTTCATGCGGCGGGCCAGCGACCCATATCGCCAGAAGTCGGAGTTCTTCATTCCGGAGGCCAAAAAACAGCTCACCGACCTGTATTTTGCCGCCAACTATTCCCTCGATTATCTCAAGTACATCGTGGCACAGAATGCCCCCGACATTGAGACGTTCAAGGCGCCCATTCCCGAGCCGCTGGACTTCAACGTGGATCTGGAGAAGGCTGACGTCGAGCACCTCATCAAGCGCATGTACGCCTACGAAGCGCTGTCGGTAGAGGAGCGGCAGAAGGCCAACCCGGACATCCAGGAACTGCGCATCGTCCTCATCCAGCGCCTCATCTCGAGCCAACCCGAGTTCATCCGGGTGGCGCATCGCTATTTGTCGATCGGCGACATCCACAACATCCACGACCAGATGGTCGGCTCCGGCCGGGTCGGGGGCAAGAGCGCCGGCATGCTGCTGGCGCACCGCATCGTCGTCACCCCGGACCCCAGCGATCCATTCGACTTCTCCAAGTACTTCCGCGCCCCCCAGTCGTTCTACGTCGGCGACGACGCCTTCCACAACTTTCTCGATTACAACCACCTCTTGCCGGTGCGCAACCAGAAGTTCAAGTCGATGGAAGACATCGAGGCGGAGTATCCGACCATTGAAGCCCAGATCGTGGCGGGCAACTTTCCCGTGTCGGTGCGGGAGAACCTCCGCAAGAAGATCGACGCACTGGGCAAGCAGCCCATCATCGTCCGCTCGTCGAGTCTCTTGGAAGACAACTTCGGCCTCAGCTTTGCGGGCAAGTACGACTCCTACTTCCTGGCCAACCAGGGCACGCCGGCGCAGAACCTGGACGCGCTGGCCATGGCCATCAAGCGCATCTACGCGGGAGTCTTCTCGCCCAATGCCATGGCCTATCGACGTCGCAACGAGATCATCTATCGCTATGAGTCGATGGCCATCCTCGTGCAGGAGGTGGAAGGCAACCGGCACGGCCGCTACTTCCTGCCGGACCTGGCCGGCGTCATCTTCAGCGAGAATCCGTACTGCTGGTCGCGCCGCATTCGCAAGGAAGACGGTCTCTTGCGATTGGTGCACGGGCTGGGCACGAGGGCCGTCGATCGGGTCGGGGAGGACTACCCGCGCATGGTCGCCCTGGGGCACCCCACGCTGCGTCCAGAAGCCGTCAGCACGCGCAACTCCCAGCGCCTGGTCGACGTCGTCGACCTGCAGAAAGGCGATGTCGTCACGGTACCGCTGCAGGAGCTGATCGACGAAGCCGGCATGCCGTCCAACGCGGTTTATCTGCTGTCCACCCTGAAGGACGACGATCGCATCCAGGAAGCCTTCACCACCGTCGACCTCATGTCGGGCAAACCTGTCATCACGTTCGATCGGTTGCTGGGGCGCACCAACTTTCCCCGGGTGCTGAAGGCCGGCCTGGAAAAGATCCGTCGGGGCTACGGCATGGAGCTGGACCTGGAGATGGCGGCGGACATCAACGGCAAAGGCGAGTGCATCATCACGCTCCTGCAGTGCCGTCCGCAGAGTCTGCGAGCCATCCAACAGGCGCCGCCCATCCCCGACGTCCTGCCGCAGGATGTCGTGTTCCGCTGCGAGCGGGAGATTCCCAGTGCCCGCATCGACAACATCCGATACCTGGTCTACGTCGATCCCGATGCATACAGCCATATCGCCTCCCACTACGACCGCTACGAAGTGGCCCGCATCGTGGGCCGTCTCAATCATCGCCTGGAGAAGGAGACCGCCATCATCCTGGGGCCGGGGCGCTGGGGCAGCAACAACATCTTGCTGGGGGTCCCGGTCAAGTACTATGAGATCAACAACTTCAAGTTGCTGGGCGAGGTCGCCCGGGCATCCAACGGCGTCGTGCCCGAAGTCAGTTACGGGACGCACTTCTTTCAAGACCTGGTCGAAACCGGCATCGTCTGCATCCCCATCTATCCCGACCGGCCCGGGGCTTGCTTCAATGACGAGCTCCTGCTGTCGGCGCCCAACGCGCTGGCCTCGCTCGTGCCGGAAGCCAGCGAGTTCGAGCACGTCATCCGCGTCGTCGAGGCGACCAACGGACGCCGGCTGCACGTGCGGTTGAACGGCAAGGAGGAGCGGGGCCTTTGTTACCTCGCGGCCCCCGAAGAGGATCAAGGGGGGAAGGATCAGGGATCGGCTGGTTAGAGGGACCGGTCCAGGCACGAGAGAAACCCCCGTTCCCCTTTTCGAACCAGCCTGCGGACTGGTCAATAACGACTTCGTCAGGAAGGTGTTTTCGCCATGACCATGACCCTCGATAAAACACTCAATCCCTTTGGCATCGCCCAACAACAGCTCGACGAGGCAGCCGAGCTGCTCGGGCTCGACGCCGCCACCCGAGAGCTCCTGCGCTGGCCCATGCGCGAGCTGGTGGTGACCATTCCCGTCAAGATGGACGATGGCACCACCCGCATCTTCCGCGGCTATCGCGTGCAATACAATTCCTCCCGGGGTCCGACCAAGGGGGGCCTCCGCTGGCACCCGGACGAGACCATCGACACGGTGCGGGCGTTGGCCGCGTGGATGACGTGGAAGACCGCCGTCGTCGACATTCCGCTGGGCGGCGGCAAGGGCGGGGTCACGGTCAATCCGAAGGAACTGTCGGAAACGGAAAAAGAGCGGCTGGCTCGAGGCTATATTGACGCCGTCGGTCGCACGCTGGGCGTGACCCGGGACGTGCCGGCCCCAGACGTCTACACCACCCCGCAGATCATGGCGTGGATGTTGGACGAATACGAGAAGATCACGGGCGAATCCCATCCTGGGGTCATCACCGGCAAGCCGCTGCCCTTGGGCGGAAGCCAGGGACGAGGCGATGCGACGGCCCGTGGCGGCGTGTATGTGCTGCGGGAGGCGGCCAAGGCCAAAGGCATCACCTTGCAGGGCGCGACGTGCGCCATCCAGGGGTTCGGCAACGCCGGCCAGTTTGCGGCTCTGCTGGGTGCGGAAATCCTGGGGCTCAAAATCGTCGCGGTGAGCGACTCTCGTGGCGGTGTGACCAACAAGAACGGCCTCGATCCCAAAGCGCTGGTCGCCCACAAGGAGAAGAACGGCAGCCTGGCCGGCTTTCCCGGAGCGGAACCCATCAGCAACGAGGCGCTGCTCGAACTGGACGTCGTCGTGTTGATTCCCTCCGCTCTGGAGAACCAGATCACGGCGGCCAACGCGAGTCGGATCAAAGCGAAGATCTCGCTTGAGCTGGCCAACGGCCCGACCACCCCCGAGGCCGACAAGATCCTGCAGCAGAACAACGTGTTCGTGCTGCCCGACTTCCTGGCCAATGCCGGCGGCGTGACGGTGTCGTATTTCGAACAGGTGCAGAACACCTACAACTTCTACTGGGCCTTGGAGGAGGTGCACCAGCGCCTGGAACAGAAGATGACCAAGGCATTCCACGCCGTCTACGACATGCACACCCGCTTCAAAGGCAAGGTGCACATGCGGCAGGCCGCCTATCTGGTCGCCGTGTCGAGAGTGGCAGAGGCGTGCAAGCTGCGGGGCTGGGTCTAAGGCTACAACTGGCGGGGCTGGGGCTGGCCATGCTGGTCAGCTCTTGCTCTCGCCGTCCGACCGTCTCTGTCGATTGGGTCCAGGTTCCCGCTGGACCCTTTCTCATGGGGGCGGATGACGGCGACCTCGACGAGGCCCCAGCCCAGTCGGTCACCTTGCCCGCCTATTCGATAAGCCGCAACCTCATCAGCAATCGACAGTTTGTCGCCTATCTGAATACCCAGGGCACAGAGGTCTCCCACGCGGTGGGCATCTCCTTGCCGGGCGTGAAAGCCATCCGCTGGGACGGCCACGCTTACCAGGTGACGCCCGGCCTGGAGGCCCACCCGGTGGTGGGCGTCGGTTGGGATCAGGCTCGGGGCTGGTGTGCCTGGGCCGGCGGGCGACTGCCGACGGAGGCCGAGTGGGAGAAGGCCGCTCGGGGGGCGGACGGCCGGCGCTATCCGTGGGGCCCCGACTGGGATCCGACCCGGGCCCTCGGCGGGCAACCCGTCGCCAGCTTTCTCGCTGGCCTGCAAGGCGCGCGGATGACGTCGGGCGTGGGGGCGCATCCCTCCGGGGCGTCCCCCTACGGCTGCCTGGACATGGCGGGCAACGCCTGGGAGTGGTGCTCGTCCTTGTACGCCACCTACCCCTATCGGATGGACGACGGTCGGGAGCGCCTCGACACGGCCGGGCCCCGAGTCATCCGAGGGGGCTCCTGGTCCGATCACCCCACGTTTCTCCGGTGCGCCAACCGGAACCGGCTCTATCCCAACGCCATCGCCCCCGATTCCATGACGGCGGCCAACACCGGGTTTCGGGTGGTGCGATCCGATACGCCCCTGCCCACCAGCGGGGCGAGCATGGCGGCCGAACCCCATCCCCGCTATCAGCTCCTCGCCGAAGGGGCTCCTCCTGTGTCGCAGGATGAGCGCTATCGATTGGGACCGTCGCCGGCGGGCGTCTTGCTGGGGTATCCCGCGACGCCGGAACGGAAGAAGCAGTATTTCATTCCATTGGAGCACCTGGCCATGATGGCTCAGGCCCCCAGCCCTCTGTATGCCGAAATGACGGACATGCTCAACGTCCAGGCGGGGCAAAGGGTGGCCGACATCGGCGCCGGTTCAGGGCTGGGCACCCGCTTGTTGAGTCGGAAGGTCGGGCCGGGTGGCGAGGTGTGGGCCACCGACATTTCGTGGTCGGCCCTGCATTCGATGATGCCGCCCCCACCGACAGACCCGGTGGCCGACCTGTATTTTTTTCAACGACCGTTCCACTGGGAGCAGATCCACAACGTCCGCTTTGTGCTGCAGGACCAGACGGACTGTCTCCTGCCACCGGCCCGGCTGGATGCTGCCCTCCTGGTGAACGTCCACTACCTGTACTACCCGCACGCGGTCCAGGGGGCGTCGCCTGCCCAAGAACCGGTGTTGGCGTTTTACCGTTCGATACGGCGTTGCCTGCGGGCCGGGGGCCGCATGGCCATGGCGGAAATGACGGTCGACCAAGACGACGGTCCGCGAGGCGTGTTGTCATCCGCTGAGCTGATCGACGAGATGCGCCAGGCAGGATTCAAACTGGCCGCCTCCCATCCGCGCCACAAGATTTTTATATTCGAATGAGAGACCGACTGTTCGCGACCGATCCGATACCGCCCGGCGGGTTTCATTTCGGCCCCCAGGTCGCCGAGGTGTTTGACGACATGGTGGTGCGGAGCGTGCCCCAATACGAAGCGTTGCAAGGCATCATGGCGACGCTGGCGTTGCGCTGCTCGGCGGGTCGTCCGATCTACGACCTGGGCTGCTCCACGGGCACGACGCTCTCGAGGGTGGCGCAGCGGGCGGCACCGGGCCAGGTCCTGGTGGGCTTCGACAACTCGGAGGCCATGCTGGCCAGGAGTCGGACCAAGCTGGGAACCGGCGTGCTGCTGGAGAACCGCGATCTCGAGACCTTGGCCTCGCTGCCGCACGACTCTATCGGGGCCATCATCCTGTGCCTGGTGCTCATGTTCCTGGCCCCGCCCCGCCGCGAGCCTTTGCTTCGCATGGCCTGGCGGCACCTGGCGGCGGGCGGCTGCCTTCTGGTCGTGGAAAAAGTGCGGCACGAGGAACCGCAGCACTCCATCCTGGTGGCTGCCCACGAAGCGTTCAAGCGTGGCAACGGCTACTCCGAAGCAGAGATCGAACGCAAGCGCGAGGCACTGGAGAACCGGCTCATTCCGTGGCGACCGGGCGAAAATCTGGCGATGCTACGGGGGATAGGCGCGGAGCCCGAGATCTTCTTCGCCGCCTTGAACTTCCAGGGCTACCTGGCCATCAAGCCTTGAAGGGGCAAGCAGAGGCCTTCCCGTCATGGGTCGGCCCCATGGCGGCCACCCTGACGGACCGCCGCTTCTCCGATCCCCAGTGGATCTTCGAACGCAAGCTGGATGGTCTGCGGGCGCTGGCCTTCAAAGACGGCGGGGAGGTTCGCCTTCTATCGCGGAACCAGCTTCCGTTCCATTTTCCCCCGCTGGCCGAAGCG
>DASYBA010000467.1:0-14315 GCA_036501005.1 Candidatus Xenobia bacterium
ACCCTGCACGAAATCGGCCACGCGTACGACGATATTATCGGATACTACTCCCGCACCCCCCAGTTCGTGGCGGCGTGGCAGTCCGAGGCACCGCACGTCCCGGCCTCCGACCAGGCCATCCTGCAGCACTTCCTCAAACCACTGCCGCAGGGGCCCAGCGAGGCTTTCGCATCGCTATTTGCGGCCCGCTACTACCGCCAGCCGGACCGCCGCCTGGATGCCCTCAAGGCGGACTTTCCCAAGTGCTTCTCGCTGGTGCAGTCCTTGCCATGATGCGATACCTCGGACGCGCCTGCCTCGCCATCCTCGGCACCCTCCTGGCCATCCTGCTGGCGCTGGGCCTCCTCACCCGCATCGCCCTGGCCAGGGTCAACGTTCCCGACCTCGAACACCGCCTCTCGCAGGCGACCAACCTCGAGGCGCACGTGGCCGGTCTCGGGGTCGACTGGAAAGGCCTCCTGCTGCTCAAGAACGTGAGCTTGTCCTGGCACGGTCACGCCGTCCTGACGACGCCGGAGGCGGGTCTGCGCGTCGCCGTCTGGCAGGTCTGGAACACTCAGCCGGACGTTCTTTACCTGCGACTCAGCCAACCGGTCCTGTCGTGGGACGACGCCCTGCAGGACTGGTGGCAACAATCTCCCCCCACCGATCCGAGCCTGCACCTGCGCGTCAGCATCCAGGACGGACTGATCGAGCACGGCGCCCTGCGCCTCACGACCAGCGGCTTCCTGACGCTTTCCCTGCCCCATCTGACGTTTGACCTGACCGCTCGAGACAATCGCCGCGGGCAGTATCGCATCAAGGGCGATAGCTCGACCTGGTCCGGCCACGTCACCACGGTGTCCATGGAGACCATCGACGCCCGCTTGCCCGACCTGGACGTCAGCGGCGACTTTACCGTCACCGGGCAGAGCAGCTCGGCAGACTGGACAGTGCTGGGACACGCCCTCCACACCGAGGCCCTGTGGACATCCGATACGCTGCACTGCCGTCTCGCCTCGGATCCGCTCCTCCTCACGCTGGATGCCCGACCCGACCAGGTATCGGGCACCTTCAGCAACGGCGGCCCGCCCATCGCCTTCGAAGCCCATGGCCAATGGGGGCAGGCCATCGACGTCACGTTGGGCCAGGCCCGAGCCCATCTGGACGGCGTTCTCCCCCATCTCAAACTGACCGTGGACGGGCCCCTGCCGGTGGGATTTCCTCTGGAGGTGCACGCGCAAGCCCTGCAGGACGGCCTCGCATCGGCCCACCTGACGTCCTCGGCCATGGTCGCCGGCATGCCCTTCTCCGCGCTCGGTGACGCGGCGGTGCATGTGGACGGCTCGTGGCAGTTCGACGTCTCCGGCCAGGGCCCGTCCGGCGACCACGGCAGCGTTCACTTTCAATACAAGGCAGGCACGCTGTCGACTCATATCGAAATGGCCTCGCTGCACGTCAAGGGGTCCATCTTTTCAGGTACTGCCGACTTCACCCGGGACAATGAATCCAATACGTCACTGACGGGCCACCTCAAGTCCACCGGCGACCTGGGCGGCAATCTGAACCTGGAGGGCTACTGGGGCAAGACAGACAGTACGGGTCTGCGCTTCGACGCCCCCGCCCCGACCTGGCGGGGGCAGTTGTTCCTGCCGTTCCAAGGCATCGTCACCTTCAGCAACGGCCTCTTCCACCTGGAGTTGCACATTCCCAACCTGTTCCCGGGCCTGGACCTGGCGCTGGACTACGATCCCGTCAAGAACCACATCCAGGCCAGGACAGAGCTCAAAGGCCAGACGGCCGACCTGCTCTTTCCCATGGTGAGCCCCAACCTGCCCAATTTGCGGGGCAACATGTTCGGTGAACTGGAGGCCAGCGGCTCGCCCATCCGGCCCTCCTTCGTCTTCAACGGGCGCCTGGTGCACGGCGACCTGGGACGTCTCGAGCTGGGCGACGGCACCATGACGCTCAAGTATCAGCCCCCCGCCGTCGCCATCTCAGTAGACGCCAACCTGGACCTGCAAGACCTGGCCAGCGTCCACATCCTGCTGCCCGAGCTGGAGGGTAAAGGTCGGCTCCACATCTTGTGGCACGGTCGTCTGGCCCCCGTCGAAGGGACCCTGCAGTCTGACGACACTCGGCTGGACGGCCGCCCCCTGGGCCCTCTCAGCGTCCACTTCACCAAGCGGGGGGACGATCTGCACCTCGACTCGGTCACCCTGCCCTACACCCAGCCTCCAGCCGTGTTGAGCGGCGACTGGAACGCAAGCACCCGCCACTTCCACTTGCACGGCAAAATCAGGAAGGCGACGGCGACCGTCCCCTTCCTGACCATGCCCGGGCCTTTGACCGGCCCAGTCGACATCGATGGGACCCCCGACAAAGGCACCCTTCGTGTCGGGAACAGCCAAATGACCTGGTAACCGTGTAGTAGCCGCGGAGCGGTGCAGGTAGACGCTAGCTAGTAGCGCGAAGCAGATGCCGCACAGCTCCCCTAAGCTGCCCGCCGGGGGGGCCCCCAGCGAAGCGTCTGGGGGGCGGAGCCCTATGAGGCGGAGCCCTATGAGGCGGAGCCCCTATGAGTACCGGTCTTCGAGGGCCTTGGCCAGCCCCTTCGCACCGGATGCGTTGCCGGCGTGAAGCTGCTGCACCAGACCGACCAGCTCAGCTCGCCGGGGACGGTCCTTGGAACGGCCCCGGTTCAGCACTTCCTGGGCAATCCGCAGCGGCGCCGCCAGGTGCACGGTGGTGCCAAAGGCCGGCACGGCCACTGCATCGGTGGAGAGCTGGTCGTAGGTGCCGCACTGCCGCATGTTCACGTCGAGCGGACCATACGGCGTCACGAACAGCCGGTTGAGATAGTCTTCGGTGTGGTGCTTGGGTTCCCAGGCCTGGCACTGCTCCAGCGTCGGGCTGCCGGGCCAGTTCGGGAAGTAGGCCGGGCGGGCTTTCAGCGTGTCCAGCAGCTCGGCCAGCTTCTCCAGGTTCTCGGGTGTCGTGGCCGGTACCAGGTCCAGGTCGTTCGGGGTGAACCGAGCGCCGAAGGCGACCAGCACCACCGACCCGCTGGCCACCCAACGCACGCCGACCTCTGCCATGGCTCGGATGAGCTGGTTCAGCTTCAAAGGCGGTCGCTTGGTCGGGTCCATCGGTTCAGAAAAGTCGTTCATCAACGGTTACTCGCTTCCCCCAGGATTTGAATATCATTCTTTCTCTCAAGCGGACTCCCTCTTCAGCCCAGGATGACACTTGCGGAGGAAAGTGCCTGCGCCATCCAGGACGGCGAGAGGTCGTGGCGGTCCTCCCCGAAGTGCCGCAACAGGTAGTGCTCGGCGGCCGCCTGCGCTCGCACGGTGCGGGCCCGCTGCCGCATCAAGGCGGCCTGGGTGACCTGGACCAGCCGATCGCACCATAGCCGTCTCGACGCATCGTCTGCTTCGCTCGACGCCGACAACACCGCCGGCAACCGCGCTTCCAGCCGCCGCACGGCCTCTTGCAGTTCGGGGACGTCTACCGCGGCCATCCACCCCTTCCATGCCTCGAAAGCCCCGTCCTTGTGCACGGCTCGCAGGGTATCCATGACGAGGATGTTGGTCGTGCCCTCCCAGATGGGCAGCACCTGGGCATCTCGATAGAGGCGGGCTAGCGGCCAGTCTTCGATATAGCCATTGCCGCCCAGCATCTCGACGGCCTCGGAGAGCACTCGGACGGCCGTGCGAGCGGTCGTGTACTTGAGGAGAGGGGTCCACAGACGAGACAGCTTGCGGTCGACGTCAGTGGCCTTGCCCGTCAAGATGCGGCCCCGGTGGTGGGCCACCGACAGCCAGAGATGCAGCCCCCCTTCGTGCTCAACCGCCATCTCCACCAGCGTCTGCCGGACCAGGGGACGACTCAGGATGGGCGCCCCGAACGTCACCCGCTGCGCCGCATACTGCAGGGCCTCGGTCAGGGCCCTGCGCATGCCTGAGAGCGACGCCGTGGCGTTGTACAATCGGGACAGGTTCAGCATGTCGGTCATGTGGAGGAAGCCCCTCGAGACGTCACCGATGGCCTCGGCTTCGGCGCCATGCAACAGAACTTCGCCGGTCGGCATGGAGCGGGTGCCCAGCTTGTCTTTCAACCGCTCCAGGTGGAGGCCGTTGAGGCTGCCGTCGTCGCGATGGCGCCGCAGTGCGAAGAGGCCCAGTCCCTTGGTGCCCTGCGGTGCGCCGTCGGGGCGGGCCAACACCATGACCATCTCGGCGCCGGCATTGGAACAGAAAAATTTCTCCCCATTGAGGCGCCAGCGCTCGCCGTCCTTCGTCGCCCGGGTCTCATTGGCCCCGACGTCGGAGCCGCCCGCTTTCTCGGTCAGCCACATGCCGCCTTCCCACAGCGTGTCCAGGTTCTGGCTGGTCAGGTGCGGCAGCCACGCCGCCTTCTGCGCAGCCGACCCGTAGGTCTCCACCAGGAAGGCCGAGCCGTCGGTCATGCACATGGGACAGAAGAGGCCCTGCTCGGCCTGGCTGAAAAGGTAACCGTGGGCAAGCTTGACGACTTCCCGGGCGTCGCCCAGCGTTTGCCGCACGTCCTCTTGGTAGTAATGGTGGATGAGGCCCTCGCCGTAGCCGAACTTCTGCAATTCCCGGTAGGCGGGGTGGAACTCCAGGTGGTCGACTCGGTTGCCGTGGCGGTCCCGGGGATGTAGAACGGGCGGGTGCTTGTCGGCCAGCATGGCGAGTTCGTCCAGCGGGCCGGCGGCGGCTTCGCCCATGGTCTGGAACTTTGGCTCCGCCCAGGCCACCGCGGCGGCGGGGAGGGCTGAGGCCAGGGCCTCGCGCAGGGCGTGATCGGCCAGGTAGAAATTGGGCGTGGCGGAGACGGCGGTGGGGGACATGGCGGGCGCTCCTCTCGGCGGGTGGCCGTATGTTCCACACGGCGACTTGCGCCCCCTTGGTATCATGGAGAGGTGAGCAGGCGGTTGCAGGTGATGCGGGACGTGCTGCTGGCATTCGCCCAGGCCATCCTGGCCGTCGCGGTGATGGACAGCGCCTGGCCGCCAGTGCTTCATTTGCCGGAAGCCGACCACTACTCTCTGGATAGCGGGGGGTATCTACTGGGCCTGCTGTGCGTGGCCCTCGCCCTGGTCTGTCAAGTCCGCCTGCGGGTGTTCCGCCATGTGCCTCGCTCTCTTCGCCCTTGACC
The DNA here is from genome assembly GCA_036501005.1 of Candidatus Xenobia bacterium. Classification (GTDB taxonomy): domain Bacteria; phylum Vulcanimicrobiota; class Xenobia; order RGZZ01; family DASYBA01; genus DASYBA01. The sequence continues at coordinate 5,164 of DASYBA010000467.1, forward strand.
CCGACGGGGAGTACCCCCTCATCCTGGCCGCCAACCGGGACGAGTTTCTCGACCGTCCCACCGCGCCCGCCGCGTGGTGGGATGAGCCCGAAGTCTTGGCCGGCCGAGATCTGCAAGCCGGAGGTACATGGCTGGCGGTCAACCGGGCGGGCCGCATCGCCTGGTTGACCAATGTACGAGATCAGGTCCCGGCGCCGACCGACCCGCCATCTCGGGGCCAGCTTCCCTTGAAGGCGCTGGGAGACGATATCGGATCCTGGCTGGAACGGTATGGCGCCTCGTACGCGGGGTTCAACCTCCTGTACGGCGATGCTCGGGGGCTGTCGTGGTACTCCAACCGCGGCGGACGGGTGGAGGCCGTCCTCCCCGGCGTGCACGGCATCTCCAACGGCGCCCTCGACGAGCCCTGGCCGAAGGTGGTGCGGGGACGGTCAGGCCTGGCTGACATCCTTCGCGACGGATCGCCCTACACCGACCGCCTGCTCGACCTTCTCACCCACGCGGAGCCTGCCGAGAAGAGCCTGCCCGATACCGGTGTGGGCCCAGACATGGAGCGCTTCCTCTCCCCTATCCACATCACTGGCGATCGCTACGGTACCCGCTCCAGTACGGTGGTCCTGATGGGCCGAGACGGTGTGATCCGGTTCACGGAGAAGGCAGCGGGCGGTCTGTTACAATATGAATTCCAGATGTCCGGCTGTTAACAGGATTTTTCCGAATTCTTCCGGCATGGGATAGATTTTTGCCAGCCAATGCGTGACAATAGGCTCAAATAGATCGGGGAGTTGCAGAAAAATGGCGATGTTCGGCATGAATCCGATGGTCGGCATGGCACAGATGGGCTTGATGAGCGGTGTCATGATGGGCGAGATGATGGGCCGCCAGCAAGCGATGGGCGGTTGCCAGTCGCCGTACGGTGCTGATTCTGCGCAGCTCTCCCCCGCCGCCAACTCATGCATGAACAGCGGTCAAAGTACCATGATGATGCTCGAGATGGCCATGATGCTTTCCATGATGATGGAAATGGGCGGCATGGGCGGTGGCATGGGGATGGGAATGGGGGGCGGCATGGGCATGGGCTCTCCCTTTGGCGGCATGTCCCCATTCGGCGGGTTCGGAGGCTTTGGCGGCGGCATGCCGGGCGCTTTCCCCTCCTTTGGCGGCGGCACGCGGCCGATGCATTATGGGGGCGCCCGCAGCAGCGGCTCCGTCACGCCGAGCGGCAGCACCGACCCGCAGACGCTGCGCCAGAACGCCCAGCTCGTGGCCCGTATCGCGCAGCAGAAAGGCGTCGATCCGACCACGGCCGTGGCGACCATGCTGGTGGAGAGCGGCGGCAACAACCGCTCGGTGGGCGACCACGGCACCAGCTTCGGCCTCTTCCAGTTGCACCAGGGCGGTGAGCTGGGCAACATGAGTCCCCAACAGGCCTTCGACCCCGGTACCAACGCCAGCACCGCCCTCAACCAGTTTGCTGCCACCCAGCGCCGCACCGGCCTGACCGGGGGTGCCCTGGCGGCGGCCGCTCAGCGCCCCGCCAACCCGCAGCAGTATGCCGCCATGGTCAATTCCAAGATGGCCGAGGCTCGAGCCCTCCTGGGCCAGTAGTCGACCAGGGTTTGACGGCTGGCCGGGGAAGTCCATGACATTCCCCAAGGGAGACCGCGTTTCGACCAGTATGGGCGTCTGGCCGCTTAAGAAGGATGACTGTTATCTCAAGGCGTTGGTAGGGGCCCTCAAGCGGGCGCCCTCAAAAGCCGCGGTGCTGTACCTCGTCGACGTGCGCGCCACGCCTCCCAGGCTGGTGCCCCAGGGGGCTCGCGGCACGCACATGCCGGACGCCATCCATCTGGACGACAACCCGGTCGGCGAGAGCTTTCTCCTGCAGAAAGTGGTTGGACGAGGCCACAACGGCGACGCCCACGGATTGTCCGTGCCCTTCAAGAACGGGGCGCTGTACCTGGGCCGACCGACGGCCTATTCCCGCGAAGAGAAACGGCAGGTGCGGCGCTGGGCGCGGCAAGTGGAAGGCGGGATTCGCAACGCCTCGGTCTACCTGCGGGCGGTCCAGGAACAGATGCACGACAACGAGACGGGGGTCTTCAACCGCGAGTACCTGGACCAGCGCGTGGAAGAAGAGTACAAGCGCAGCGAGCGATTCGGCTGCGAGCTGAGCATGGTCTCCATCCAGGCCCCGCCCAAAGATCTCAAAGGCTCCGCCCAGTCGCTATTATCGGCCGCTCTGGACACCGACCTGGTGGCCCACCTCGGCAACGGGCACTTTGCCGTCCTGCTGATTGAAGCCCCCCGCGAACGAGTGGAGCACTTCGTCTCACAGGTCGGCGCTCTGGCGGACATGCGGGTCAAAGAAGTCGTCACGTACGATCGTGCCGGTCAGAACTAGATAACGCCCGGGCGCTGCGCACCGCCATCTGGACACGGCGCCACGACAGAAAGACCGCCAGCACCCCAATGACCACGGTACCGACGAGAGCGACCGTGCGGGGCCCGCGGTGGAGGGAAATTCTGATGACGGGCGTGAGCTCGATCGCGCCCTTGTCGGGGTAGCGAACGGTATCGGTATGCTCGAAGCTGAAGCGGGGCACGCGCTGCATGATCGGGAAGTATCCCGGGGCTCTGATGGTGTAGACCAGGCCATACCGTGCCGTCAGTTGACTGGGCGTGACGACGATCCAGTCCCCGCTGTGACCTGCCCACGTCTCGCGGCCCGGCGTGGCCAGAAAGATGCTCGCCCCCGGCGGGCTGGTGTAAAAGACGATCCGCATCATGACGGAAAGAACGTCCGATACAGTTCCTCCTGGCGGCGGCGCCCCGCAGCGTATCGAACATGGCGGTCCATGCAAGGCTCGACCGCCTCTCCCAGGGGCACGGGCGCCAGCGCTTCGATCAGGCCGAGCGCATCCAGAGCCATCAGCACCGCCCCCCGACTGGAAGCTTCCGCCCAGGGGCTTCGATAGAGAGGCTCACCCAACGCGTCAGCCAGCATCTGGAGCCACTGCGGCGACCGTTCGAAGACCCCACCCGTCGCCACCAGTCGGGCTGGTCGAGGCAACCGATCCCGCACGGCGGCCAACTGGTAGGCCACCGCTTCCATGCCCGCCTGTCGAATGTCCGCCGCGGTGGTGCCCCAGCGCAGCCCGTGAAGGGTCGCCCGGGCTTCCGAGTGCCAGCCCGGGCTCCGTTCCCCGGCCAGGAACGGCAGCATCGTCAAGCCGTGCCCATCCGGCTCTCCCTCCACCTCTCCCGCCGCCAACACCTGGTCCATCCAGGCCCACACGTTCCCGCCGTTGCTCACCGCACCGCCCGTCACCACTCGACGCGCATCCAGCGCATATCGCCAGAGCCCGTCGGGCACTGACCAGTCCTCCGTGGGCCAGGCCGCCAGCCGCCGCAGCGCCCCGCTGGTGCCCAGCATGATGGCGACGTCTCCCTCCCCGATTGCGCCGCAGCCGACATTGGAGCAGGCTCCGTCGCCCAGCGGGGCCATCCACCGCACCCCGGCGACTTCCACCGCCCCATCCGATACTTCGGGAAGCTGACTGGCCACCACCCCACAAAGGTCCATCAGCTCCGCGTCCCACATCTTTCGTCGACTATCGAACAGGCCGGTAGCGGTGGCCATGGACAGGCTGCAGACCGAACGCCCCGCCAGCCGTCTCATGAGATATTCGCCCGGCGACAGCCACTGCACCACCCGCCACTCCGGGTGCACCTCCTTCACCCAGCGGAGTCGAGCCGGCAGGTAGCTGGTGTGCACCAGGCAGCCCGTCCGACGATGGACGTCTGCCACGTCGACGTGGGCCTGCAAAAATCGCACCTGCGCTCCGGCCCGGGTATCCGCCCACGTCAGCACCGGCGTCACCGCCCGACCGTCGCCATCCACCCCGACCGCACTGTGCCAGAACGTCGACAAGGCCACGGCCCGCACGCGGTAGCCGGCGCTGGCCTCCTGCAGACAGGTCGTCACCGAGTCGACCATGGTCTCGGCGTTGATGTCGGCGCCGCCGTTCTCCGTATCGACCTGCTGGGGGCGGGCCACCGGAGCGGCTATCGGAACAGCTCGCAGGTCGAACACGCCCGCTCGTACCGAGCTCGTCCCTATGTCGAGGGCCACGATGACGTCTTGCTGCATCTGGCCTCCTGTCGTTTATGTCGTGCCCGGAGCGGGTAGAAAATTCGTGGAAGTCCAGAGTCGCTCCACCCGCCGGCGAGATGTACGGAGCGACCCCGCTGAGGTTCCTCCTCGGCTCACCCCCCGGAGCGTCGCTGAGAAGGCCAGCGGCGCTCCACTTTCATGGGCCGGCCGCCTGTCGCATGAACGCATCGAGGGCCTGGGCCGATTCGCGTTGGAGGGCGTCGAACTTGAAGCCCACGTGGAAGCCCCGCAGCGGGTCGGCCGAGCACCAGCGAGCCTCGCCCATGACCTTGATCATGGACGATTTGAGGTCCAGGCAGAGCTCCACCGTACGCCCCACTTCGATGGGGTGGGCGACTTCCAGCCGCATGCCCAGCAGACTGAGGTCCCGAGCCACGGCCTCGCCCGGGAGTTCCGGAGACGTGACCGGAAACGTGATGGGCGTGCGGGGCAGCCGCCGCAGTTCCTGGCGGGCGTCGCGGGCGGTCACCTGGCGGGTCAGCATGGGCTGCATGTAGGCCGGCAGACCCTTTACCTCCACTTCATACTCGATATGCTCCTCGGTCCGCTGCGCCTCCAGGAGCAGCAGTGTGACCTCACTTTGCCTCACTCCGTCGAAGAAGAAGGCGTTGAGCGGAAAGGCCAGTCGCGGCTTCTTGGGGCAGTAGAAGCGGAGCCGGCCCCGCACAAAGCTGATGAAAGACAGGTCCATGCGCCGCCCGAACAGGTCGGGAATGTAGGCGGACAGGACGGGCTCTGTGCGCTCCGCGCTCCGCCCCGTGGCTGCCCCGCTGTTCAGTTTGTGGGTCTCGAGCGCGGGGCCGCCGCCGCCCCGGGTCGCGGGATCGACGTGGCGGGGCAGCAGGTTGGTCTCCGGCCGGGGCGATCGCCGCAAGGTGGGGGTCTGGCCGGCGCCTGGGCGGGAGTGGGTCAAGGATCCTGTCGGTCGCGGCAGGCGACTCTGCACGGGCGGCAACTGCTCGGTGGCCCGCCGGGCACGCTCCTCGTTCTGCTCGGCCTTGCGAGTGGGCATCAGACCCTCGCCGAGCGACACCTTGCGGTTGGCCTGGGCGGCTCGCATAGGCTCGGCAAACGCCTTCATGAGCGCCGCTCGGGCTTCCGCCACCGTGCGGTACCGGTTGTCGGGGCGCATTTCCATCATCTTGCCGATGACCTGCGCCAGCGAGGGAGGCAAGGGGCGGTAGCCAGGGGCCTCCGTGTCGGGCTCTTCGAAGTCGCCCGGGAACTGCCGGGTAATCAGGTTGTACAGCGTCGCCCCGAGCGCAAAAATGTCGGTGCGGGCGTCCGGGATCATGCCCTGCACCGAGATCTGCTCGATGGGCGCATAGCCCGGGGTGCCCTGCATCTCCGCCAGGTCCATGGAGTCGGCTTCCAGCACTCGGGCAATGCCGAAGTCGATGAGGTGGAGGACGCCCGACCCATCGAGCATGGCATTGGCCGGCTTGAGGTCCCGGAAGATGATGGGAGGACGGCGGTTGTGCAGGTACTCCAGCACCTCGCACAGTTGTTCCATCCAATCCTGCAGGATGTCGTACGGAACCGGCGTGTCAGGATGGGCGGCCAGCAACTCCTCCAGGTTCTGCCCCAGGATATAATCCATCACCAGATACACGGTGGCGTTCTCTTCGAAGCAGTCCTTGACGTCCACCAGGTTCGGATGCTTGAGCTGCGCCAGGATCTGCGCCTCTCGCATGAACTGCTGCATGGCGGCGTCGCGGTCTTCGTCCGAGAACGCGTCGAACCTGACCTGCTTCAAGGCCACCTCGCGGTCACCCAGCATGGCCTGGCGAGCCAGGTACACCGAACCCATTCCACCCGTCCCGATGAGGCGCTCGATCCGGTATCGGCCTTGCAGGACATCACCAGCCTGGAGCACGTCTGCTCCTTTCGAGAAAAAATCCCGTCAGACTTCGGGATCCTTGTACTCATCCCCTCCCTAGTGCTTGTTTTTGAAGCTTTTCAATACGACGCCCAGGTCGTCGTATTGAACGACATACACGGTCGTGGGCCCGGGCGGCAGCGTTCTCCAGGCGTCCGTCTGGGCGGCGTCGTCCGTCTTCTGATCGGTGCCCCAACCTTTCCATGCGCCGGACCGGAGGCGACTGCCGGTCGGAGGCCCCATGCGGATCAGCACGTCGTTGCGGGTCTCGCCGGCTTGCGTCGCGGGAAAGACCCGCGGCCAGTAGTACTGGGTTGAAGCCCACAACGCGCCATAGATGGCGGCCGCCAGCAGGATCAGGCCACTGATCACCCGCCCGGTCGCCGAGGGATCGCGAGGCGAGGCTTTCACCTGGGCCGCCCGCCGTCGGGCCTCCTTTTCAACGGGGTCCATGCTCCGATCATAACAGGGAATGACCCGCTACCGCAAGGCTTGCCTTCCGACACGTGCAAGTGACAAACGAAGGGCAGCGCCATGCAGCGACGAACCAACGCTCATGCTGTCTCAAGGCACCGTACTACGGGACCGCTATGCCATCGTGCGCGTGCTCGGCCAGGGCGGGCACGCCCGGGTCTACCTGGCGCAAGACCGGAAGGCCCAGACTCCCGTCGCCATCAAAGCTTTGGGCATTCTCAAGAAGCCGACCGAGGCCGAACGAAAGCAGTTCCGCCTCGAGGGCCAGTTACTGCAAACCCTCCAACATGCCCACCTGGTGCGGGTGCACGAGATCTTCGAAGAGAAGGACGACATGTTTCTCGTCATGGACTACCTGGAGGGCCGCAGCCTGGCGGACAAAGTGCGCAGTGACGGGGCGGCGCCGGCCGTGCGCTCCGTCCTGCAATGGGCCGACCCCATCTGCGAATCGCTCGAATACCTGCATTCGCAGCACCCTCCCATCGTGATTCGCGATCTCAAGCCGGCCAACATCATGCTGGGTCCAGGCGGAGACATTCACATCATCGACTTCGGCATCGCCCGCGCCCTCGACGGCACCGGCACCATCCTCAAGGGGGCCGGTACGCCCGGGTTCGCCGCCGTCGAACTGCAGGGCAGCGCCTCCAGCGACCACCGGGCCGACATCTACTCGCTGGGTGCCACCCTCTACGCCCTCTTCGTGGGCGAGCCTCCGCCGAGGGCGCTGGATCGGGCCTACGGAGACACCATGGAACCCCCTCGGCAGCGCAACCGGGACATTCCTGAGGCGCTCGACGCCGTCATCCTCAAGATGCTGGCGGTGGCACAGGCCAATCGCTACGCAAGCATCGCCGAGGTGCGAGCAGCGTTGCGCGAGGTGGCCTTGGCGCTGCCCCTACCGGCCGCACCCAAGCCAGCCGGTCGGTCCTGGTGGCCTTTCGGAAAGAAATGACGACAAGACGCTGGTCGTCATCGCGCCTCCTGGAGCAGGGCGGCGAGGCTCTGACGCGGGGCGCCCTCGGGAAAGATGGCCAGGCCCCGGTCAAAGCTCTGGCGGGCCGCCGCGGGGTGACCCAGGCCTAGTTCCGCGACGCCCAGGCAGAGATGCCCCATGGGCTCGCGGGGGGCCTGCACGGCCAGTCGGGCGAGGATGTCGCGTGCCTCCCGGTCCCGGTGCAGCATCAGCAGGTTGAAGGCCTCGGCCTGCGCCGCCTGCAGCGACGGAGGGCTGCCCTGCAGGGCGAACCCTTGCAGGCCGGTCCACCACAGCACGAAGGGGTTGTCGGGCAGGGCGGCGGTGATGCGTCGCACCTGGAGCAGGTACTGCACGGCATGGTCGGGTCCGCCGCTGGGATTGCCCAGGTGTTTGAGGTCGTCCAGGGCGGCGGCCCGGGCGGCAATCTCGGCCTGGTCGAAGCCATGGATCATGGGCCACAGCTCGGCGGGACGATGGTGGCCCAGCTCCGGGTTGAGCGGGACCGCGTCATTCCAGGCGTATTCGATATAGGGGTGATCGTCGTCCACCAGCGGAATGTCGCCACAGTACGCCCGCAAGAAGGTGGGACCGTGCAAAAAGGTGGCCAGCAGGGTGGCGGGGCTGTCGATGCCCACCTCGGCCAGCGACCGTCGAGCCGACGGATCGGCGAACCCGGGGGCCAGGTGGGCCGGGTCCAGGGCCAGAGGAGCCTTCGAACCGAGCAGGATCAAGTGGGTCGGACTGCCTTCCCATATCGAACAGTCGGGAAAGACCTCTTGAAACGCCCGAATGACGAGCCGGACCTGATCGTCGCCCAAGGCCGGGAGAGGAATACCCTGGCACACCATGCCATGCTCGGTGAGATGGTCTCGGCACAACCGATAGTAGTCGGCTGAAAACAGGTTCACCATGCCGCGGGCCGTCGGAGTGGGGGGTTCGGCAGTAATGACGTCGTACTGGCCGGCATTGCGCAGCATGTGGCGTCCATCGTCCACCACCAGGTGCACGTTGGGACGAGTCCAGACTCGTTCGTTGACGGCACCGAAAAGCGGGGCAGCCCCCAGCACGCCCGGGGAGAGTTCAGCACAATCGGTCAGCACGTTCGAATGGGTCGACGCCGCGCCGACCGTCGTGCCGGTGCCGAAACAAATGACTAGCGCGCGGCGGGCCTCGGGTTGTAGCACCAGCGGCAGGTGTGCCATCAGCCGCGCGTAGCGCTGGCCATTGATTTCCGTGCCCATCTGCGACACCGAGTCGACAATCAGGCGCAGGTAGCCGTCATGCTGCTGGCCCACGGCGACCGCTCCGTAAGGGTCTTCTCGAAAGTAGCGCAGCGACCCGGGGGTCAGTCCGAAGTAATCTCGATAGAGCGGCTGGTAGGCCTGTTGGACCAGCAGGTCGCCGGGCAGCGTGAGGTACACGCCGACCAGCACCGCCACCGCGCCCGGCAGCAAGATGGGCTTCTGGCGGGTGTAGCGCAGGGTGAGCAGGCCCGCGCCCAACAGCAGCGCGGAGAGGACGCCGCAAGACGCCTGCACCCCCAGCCGCGGCAGGATCCAGAAGCCCACCAAGAGCGAGCCCAGGATGGCGCCCAGGGTGTTGGCGGCATAGACCTGACCGACACCGGCCCCGACATTGCTGCCCCG
>DASYBA010000468.1:0-1526 GCA_036501005.1 Candidatus Xenobia bacterium
GGAAGCCGCATCCGGGTGGCCCGCCCAGGTGCCAACCCAAGCTGGGGCAGTAGGTCAGCATGCCGCACGAGCACACGGTGGACTTGCTGCTCCCTGACCCAAACTCGGTCCCCGCTAGTGCCAAACCCCGGCCTACGCAGCCCATGCCGATCACCGTGGAGTTCTTCAGGTTGACGTGCCCGCGGCCCGAACAACTGTTGGCCACGAAGTTGCCGTACAGGTGGAAGTTGGTGGCCTGGAAATCTCCGGCGGTATAGACCAGCCCGACGAAGTTGGCGGGCTGGCCGCACGGGGCGGACAGAGACACGTTGCCGCCGGCCACCAGGGCCAACATGCAGTTGGCGAACAGGTTGGCGCCGCCTTTCACCGTCAGCTTCCCGGTGGTGTACAGCGCCCCGGTGCCATTCAAGGCCCCGTTCACGACCAGGTCGCCGTTGACGTACAGGACCGCGCCATTGAGGGTGAGGCAGGCCGGGACGCAGAGCGGTGCGCACGGCGATGGACTGGCGGCGACGAAGCCCGAGACGGTCAGCGGTCCCCCGGTGCCGGCCGGGAACGGCTGAATGCCGGCGAAACCGCTCTCCGGATTGTTGCTCACGTTCACGCTGGGGAGGCTCACGGGGGGGACCCCGATCTCCACCGCGCCCTTGACGGTCGCACAGGCGCCCAGAGCAACGCTCCCGACCGCTTCAGCATTGCCGGTGACCAGCGTGCGCACCAGCTTGAGCGCAGGGTTGGCGCAGAGGTTGCTGATCACGTCCCCGGGCTGGTAGGCGGAGGGGCACACCGAAGGGGCCACCGAGGGGCACCCGGAGGGAAATCCCGACGCTTGCGCGATGGTCACGCCGTCGGAGGCAAAGGTACTGGAGCAGGCTACCACGTAGGGAAACGCGGGCGTATAGATGAGCGCCCGAATCTTGACCAGGCTGGCGCCCGACTTGCCACTGCCGATCAACTCGACACAACCGGGCGGAACGGGATTTCCGCTCGCGCCCATGATGGAATTGGTGCCCGCCAGGTTGTTGGTACTCTGGGGGTAACCCGCAGGGGGCGTCGGGTTGAAGGTGAGGAACGCCTGGCAACCGCCCGGCACCTGAGGAGGCAGCAGGTTCGCCGTGAACGGCGACGGGCTCGTCAAGATGGCGGGGCTACCCGAGGCCATGCTTTGCTGCAGCGCCTGCACCCCCAGGGCAATGGCTGACTCGGCCAGGTCCCGGGCGCGGCCGTTGTTGTAGGTCGTCTGCGCCATGCTGAACTCAAACAGGCCGTCGCTGGTCAGCATGAAGGCGATCACCACCCCGATGCCGATGACCATCATGACGAGGCCGATGCTGGCCAGGCCGCGCTGCACCCATCCTACCCTCACCCGTACAGTCTAGCAGGCTATCGACCAGAGGTCAGTAGGATTTGTTACGGATTTTCGAGGTCGATCTCCGCGAAGAGGGCGGCCAGTTCTTTCAACTGGCTGGATTGCTGCGGCCCCCGGGGGGCATCCATGCGAACCGTGACCAGCCGCCACACGTTAT
>DASYBA010000469.1:0-5446 GCA_036501005.1 Candidatus Xenobia bacterium
ATAAGCCGCACAAACCCAAGCCCGGTGCCAGCGCAGAGCCCGTGGTGATGGCCTCTCCGGCGCCGTCGCCCGGGCCCGCACCCCCCCCGGGGTCGATAGCCGTGATTCTGGCCCTGGCGGCGACCTCGATTTTCAACATCGGCATGGGCTTGCAGAAGAAAGGGGCCGGCGCCTTTGGCGGTGGGCTCAAGGCCATGCTGCGCCCCGACCGGCGTGGAGACCTGGCCTGGTGGATGTGCGGGAGCGCGGTGATGTTGCCCGCCTTGCTCTTGCAGATCGCCGCGCTCCGTACCGGCACAGCCACCCTGGTGGCCATCGTCGACGGTTTCGGACTGGTGATTCTGACGCTCTTCTCGGCCCTCATCCTCGGCGAAGTGATAGGCGACTTGGAGGTGCTGGGCCTTTTGCTCACCATCATGGGCGTCGGGGTCGGCGGCTACGTGCAGGTTCATCTGCCCGACACCTCCACCGTGCACTGGGCCGCCTTGGGGGCGGGGGCTGGCGCCCTGCTCTGCCTCTCGCTGGGCGGGGCGGCCTGGCGCTGGCGGGAGAGCCAGGCGTATGGCGTATGGCTCGGCCTGGCCGCAGGCTTCCTGGCTGGCTTCGCGGTCTTGACCATCCGTCTGGGCTTCGTGCTGGATGCGCAGACCAGAGCGGCCTGTGTTTGGGGGGTGCTGACCCTGGCCTGCTTCGTGCTCAATCAGATCGCCTACCAGCAGGGGCGTGCAGTCGAGGTCGTGCCGGCCTTCACGGGCGCGGCCATCCTGGGGCCCATCCTGTTGGGCCCGCTGGGGCTGGGCGAGGTCGTGACCGGCCTCACCGGGGTCGCCGTACTCCTGCTCGTGGCCGGCCTGGCGGCGGTCGCCTGGGCCCAGATTCGGGAGGAGAACAACCGCCACTACGGGGTGATTGCCGTTACACGGCGGTCATGACCTGAGCCAGGGCGCCGGCCAGGTCCGGTTTGACGGATGCCACCACCGACACGAACCGCCAGGCGGCCGCCGGAGCTTCGGCGCAGCGGGGCAGCACCTGTTCCAGCGCCGGCCGATCGTCCGCCTCCAGCAGGACCCGGGTCAGAGGCTCGAGGGCCACCAGCAGCGAGCGAGGCAACTGCAGGGCCAGCCGTAGCGCGGCGCGCGTCCGGCCGGAACGGACGAGAGCCGCCAACAGGGCGCCCATGGGCGCCGCCATGTGCCGATCGTTCTGGATGTCGTTGAAGGTGGTGAAAGCCCCCTCGAAGTCGCCCTGGCGGCACTGCGCCTCGACCAGCAGGCGGCGGGCACGGTCGCGCGTCTCGATCTTGTTGATGTCGCCCACCAGCCCAACGGCGGCCTGCACCTCACCTCGGGCCGCATGGTGCTCGACAGCGGCCAGCAAGGCATAGTCGCGAGCCGCGGTCCCGTCCATGCCGGCGGTGGCCGCCAGCGCATCCTCCAACTTGCCCTCCTCTACCTGCACCTGGGCCATCTCGCGGGCCTTGAGCTGAGGTCGTTGGATGTCTGCGACGCAGACTCGAGCATCCTGCGGACGGCCCGCTTCCAGGTACTCCCGGCACAGTCGCGCCAGCAGGGTGTCAAGCTCAGGATAGGCCTGGGCCAGACGGGACTCACGGGCTCGGGCCGTTTCCGCTTCGCGGGCCAGCTCTCGAGCCCCGGCCAGGTCGTTGGTGCGGAGGGCAACTTCCATGCGAGCCTGCCGCTGCCGGCTGGGGTTCTGGATCCGGCCGATCATCTCTCCTGCTTCGCCGCGCCCTTGCCGTATCTGTTCCAGCGCCAGCTCGTAGAACGTCTCGTCAGACAAGGTACCGAACCCGTTCATGAGGTTGCAGGCCTCATCAAACCGGCCCAGTCGACCGTAACCGATGGCCACCGCCGCGAGGGCATGCGGCGCCAGCTCCCGGGGAGCGTTCGACCACCCTTCGCGCACCGCCCGCTCCAACAACTGCGCGGCGCCCGCGGCATCGCCGCGGCCGGCCACGCCGACCGCCACCTCGACGACGGCCTGGGCCGCCCGGGTCAGCTCCTTGCCACTCTCGACCGGCAGGTGCAGCAGACGCTCGACGGCCACCTGCCGCCCGGCGGCCATCTCGGCCTGGGCGATGGCGAGGAGGCAGTCGATACGGTGATAATCGGCCGTCGCTTCGGCGAGGCTGAGGGCCGCGTCGAAATTACCACGTCGACACTGCTCGGCTAGAACGGAGTTCAGGGCGTGACGCCGGGCCTTTTCGTCCTCGCCCAGAGGCACTGTGGTGGCGTGGGCCCCGCGCAGCACCAGCGCAGCAACCAGTGCCCAATTTCCTTCTTGAATGAGGCTCGGGAGGGCGTCCATGCCCATCTGTTCCTCTCCCGACCGGCAGGTCCCTGGCTTTAGCCCCAGGAAATTAGCGACATGTCGCACGTTACCACCATCGAGACCCGATGGGTGCAGCGTGAAGCGACCACCCAGGCGTTCCAGGACCTGGGTACGACGTCGACGACAAGGCGTGCTGCTGGCCGGGCCGTACGACGCCTCGCAGCGCGTGGCTCGGGCTTGCTCGGTTCCGCCAACAAGACCATCCATTACCGCGCTCGCGATATGGTCCCCGGGATCTCGCGGCGGTGCCCGCTGGGGAGATCATCATTGGGACGACGGCGACGTGGTGCTGACGGGTATCGATCCGTGGTCGACGTGACGGCCTTGAGCGCGAGCTGGACGTCGCGCTCCGCGCCCGGTCACCCGCTTGATCATCAGCCAGAGAGGGCGGCCCCCCCACACCGCCCTCTCTACCCGACTAGTGGATTTGGAACCCGCCGACGGCCCCGGCACTGGGCTCGGTCACGTACAGGAAGCTGCCGTTGGGGTTGACGCCCAGATCGCCAGGATTGGTGCCGATGCTGAACGGTGACCCGAGCACGGGAGTCAAGGTACCCGTGCCGCCCAGGCTGAAGGCGCTGACGTCGGTGGCAGAACCATTCGATACGTACACGAAGCCGGCATTGGTCGCCACCACGTCGCTGGGCCCGACATCGGTATTGACTGGGGTTCCAACGACCGTAAGGGCCCCACCAGACCCGATGCTGAAGACCGAGACGGTGTCGTCACTTTCATTGGTGACGATGGCAAACTTCCCGGTGGCGTCCACGGCGACGGCGGATGCTCCGCTGCCAGCCCCGCTTCCGGACAGCACGGAGCCCAACAGGGTCAAGGCCCCCGCCGAGGCGCCCGACTGGGTGATAGTGAACTCCGAGACGGTGCCACTGCCCGAGTTGGGCACGTAGAGGAACTGCCCCGCCGGATCGGCGGCCATGTCGAACGTCACGTTGCCTCCCGTCACGAAGGGGGAGCCGGTGATAGCGTTGGGAATGCCGTTGACGAGCTTGAACGCGAAGACGGACCCGGGGGTATTGTTGTTGCAAGCGTACAGGAAGCCGTTCGACGTCGCGACCAGGGAATCCGGCGTCTGGGCCGCCACCGAAGGCGTCGCATCCGCTGTCAAGACGCCCGCGGAGCTCAAATCGAAGATATCGATCTGGCTGTTGTTGTTGTCGGCCACATAGACAAAGTGGCTGGTGGCATCGATGGCGATGTCGTCGGCAAACGTGCCGGCACCGGGCAGGGACACCGTCGACACCGGCGTCAAGGCGCCGGTCGTCGCATTGATACTGAACGACTGCAGGGTTCCACTGTTCGTGTTGCTGACCAGGGCGAAGGCGCCATTGGGGGTAACTTTCACGTCTTCGGGAGCCAGGTTGGCCGTAAACGGTTGGCCCGTCATGGCGGACAAGGCGCCGGTCGGGGTGGGCGTGGCGGTGGGCGTGGGGGTGGGGGTGGATACCGGCGTTGGGGTGGGCGTCGATGTTGGCGTTGGGGTAGGAGTGGCCGTGACTGTGGGTGGAACACCTGCCAAGGGCCCAAACAGCACGGCCGGCCCCGGCGAGTTCGTCCCCCCGCCTTCACAGCCAATCATGAACACCGCGGCGATGGCAGCCCCACTCAGTGTGCGCAGGAAATACTTCATCGAGAAACTCCTTTTAACGGGCCTCCCGGCCCTCCTGAGGACGCGCGATCACCACGTCCAGCCATGGAGCGATCCTATCAGACCTGTATCAACGCAAAGTCAACGACGGTTCTTTATCCTCTACCATCGGTAGTGATTCAAGTGAAAATCCAAGGAGGACTCAGTCTACGGATCCGGAGTTGCTGGTAAGTTCTCGTCTGCGGCCGTCCGTCTGTTCTGACAGTCGAGTGCGCCGTCCCAGGCTGCTGCAGCGCCTGGCGGCCCACCCGCGCGCTCGCATCGTGGTGCTGGAGGGCCCGGCCGGGAGCGGCAAGTCCATGCTGGCGTACGATGCTCTGGTGGAGCTGGGGGCGCCCTTTGCCTGGTACAGCTTGGATCCCACCGATGAGGATCCCCGCGTTTTCGTGGCCTACCTGCTGGAGGCCCTGACCATGGTGGCGCCCGACGTCTCGCGGCGGGCCGTGGCCGTGCTGCAGACGGTCGAAAGCGACGACGTCGGGCCCGTCATGGCCGCGCTGTTCAACGCCGCCAGTCGGTACGGCGGTCCGCTTCGATTGGTGCTCGACGACGTCCACCATGCGGCCCGACTCCCACGTCTTTCTCCCTGGCTGCGATGTCTCATCCGGCAGGCGCCGGACGCCCTGCAAGTCTGGCTATTGACCCGTCGGCCTCTGCGGCTCGGGCTGCCCCGCCATGAGGCGCAGGGGGAGGTCCTCAGGCTGGACAGTCAGGCGCTCCAGTTCGACCTCGCCGAGACACGAGCGCTGGTCCAGGGCTGGAACTGGCCGCCCCATCCCGAGCTGGCTTCGACCTTGCTGGAGGTCACCGGAGGCTGGATCACCGGCATGCACCTGGTCCAACGGCAGCTCGGTCAGAAGGTCACGGCCGAAGGCCTCCTGCAGCGTCTCAGTCAGGCCTCGGCGGCGGCGTCTTCCCTGTTTGAGTATCTCGCCGATCAGGTCTTGCGCGAGCTGCCTCCCCGGCTCCGGCACTTCCTGCTCTCGACCAGTCTCCTCGATCAGTTCGATGAGGCCGCGGCTGAAGCGGTCAGCGGCGACGATCGAGCGGCCCGTCTGCTCCTGGAGGTCGAAGGTCGCGGCCTGTTTCTCCTACGTGAGCAGCGGACCTGGCGTTACCACCACTGGTTCGCAGACTTTCTGCGGCGCACCCTGCTGCTCCAGGAGGGCCGGCGGAAGGTGCGGCGGCGCCACGCTCAATTGGCCCGATACTTTGCCCCCATGGATCCGGTGCGCGCCATCCATCATGCCGTGCAGGGCGCAGCCTGGGACCATGCCGCCGGCCTGCTGGCCGCCCACGGGGAGAGGCTCTTGTCTGCGGGGTGGACGAGCCGTGTGGCCGCGTGGATGTCCTCGCTGCCCAGCGCGGTGCAGGACAGCTCCCGGGAGCTCATCTTGTTGAATGGCATGCTGGCCGAGCTTCAAGGGGAAG
>DASYBA010000470.1:0-4451 GCA_036501005.1 Candidatus Xenobia bacterium
ACGTGGCCAAGATCGTGAAGTGCAAGACATGCAAGTGCTGCTCCATAGGATCCAGCAGCTTCTGCAAGTGTTCCTTCTGGCATGCCCAGAACCAGATCCTCGACCAGATCAATGCCGTCGTCCACTACCACTCGACGGCATCCCACCAGACCTGCGAAATCGTCAACCGCGGCGGCTACCTGTTGCAGTTTGACTTCAATCAGTTCATTTCACTGGCTGACCAGATGCGGGTCGTCTACTGGAACGAGCTGGACACCAACATTCCCCTGGGCATCAACGGACCCCCGTAGGGGTCGCGGGGGGTCGGGCGGAAACCCTCTGCATGAGCCGGGAGCGGCCCTTCGAGCACTTGCTGCAGCCTGGGGCCGGGGACGAGCCCGCGGAGTTGCTGCCCCCGTTGGAAGTCGTGCCGGTAGAGCCTTTACCGCTGCCCGTCGAACTTTACGAGGTTCGTGCTGAGCCGCGGCCCGCGCCGCGACCCCCACCGCCGGCCGCCGCGGTGGAACCAGCTCCGACGCCAGATGCGGGTCGCATCGAAGCGACCCGGCAGGCCCTCGCCCAGGCCGAGCAGGCGCTCTCGCCTTGGCAGGAAGTGGTGCTGGACCCAGAGCCTCCCATCGCGACCCGCCAGGAGGTATGGTACGGGGTAGGTTTCGCCCTGCTGACGGCCGCCCTCGGCTTCATGCTGACCAAGGATCGCTTGTCCGGCTTACGCCATGCGGTGGCGGGCCTGGATCGGCGTCTGGCTGAGGCTCCCGCGCCCGCGTCCGGTCACGTGCACGTCCAATTCCAGGCGCCGCAGGCGGGAGAACCCCTCGGTGGAACGGTTTTTGCCCCTGTGCCCGCCGCCAGCAGTAGTGCTCGTCCTGTCCTCGTGCCCGACATCGACCAGACCGCACGTGAAGCCGCGGCGCCGTCGTCCACACCGACCCCGACGCCACGGCCGACTCCAAGCGCCCCCGTGCCCGAGCACGCAGGGCCGGACGTCGGCCGGGCGCCGACGCCGCCGCCCTCTCGATGGCCCCCCCCGCCGGAGCCCCGAGCCGAAGAAACGACGCCCGAGGCAGCCTGGCAGAGGGTGCTGCCCGCCCTGGTCAGGGTCCAGGGCAGCCTGCCGGACCCGGCCTGCGGCGTCATCGTGGATTCGAGCGGGTTGGTGGCGACCCGCTGGAGTGCCCTCAACGGCCTTTCGAAGGTGACCGTGCAGACCACCCAGGGGGCTGAACAGGCCGACGTCCTGGGCGGGGTGGTGGGAACCGACATCGCCCTTCTACGCCTGCCGGCCGGAAACTGGCCGGCAGCCACGCTGGCCCCCGAGGCCCCGGATGCCGACAAACCCCTGGCGTTTGCCTCGGCCCGAGGGGCCTTTACGACCGTGCAGCGAGCAAAAGTCCTGGGTTCTGTGGCGGTGGCCGGGGAGTTCCGGTTTGCAGCCCTGCTGGCCCCGTTCGATGCGGGCAGTGTGCTGGTCAACCCTCACGGTGAAGTGGCAGCCCTGGTGCTCGGCAAGGCGGCGGGCTTCCCCGGCAACGCCAACTGCCTGGCGGCCGATATGTCCGTGCTCTGGCCGGTGTTGCAACACAAAGACGAGCTGTCCCTCCAGGGCGATGCAAATCTCTTCAACCAGCAGTTTCGGTCCGCCCTGGCCGCCTCGCTGCCCGCCGCCGACGCTGGCGCGGCGCCCGGCACCGACGTCGTGCCGGGTCTCGCGGTCGGCCTCTATCGACTTGGCATGGCCACCGCGGCCCTGCAAAAGCTGGTGGGTACGATCGAAGACCCGACGCCGCTCAGCGAACCGGGCTGGAGCATCCTTCGGCAACCCTCGGCGGGCCTGGACTTTACCTTGTCCGATGGGCGAGTGGTGGCGGTTCGCACCACCAACCCGCAGTTTACCACCCGGCAGGGGGTCGGGGTGGGGGCGGTGACGGTCAATATCGACCTGACGGCTTTCATGCAGAGCGAAACGCCGGGCGGAGACCTGTGGTTGTTGAAGCCCGGTCTGGACCTGTGGGCCAACCGAGACGGCAAGGTCACGACCATGGTAGTGGAACCAGGACCTCGCTAATGCTCGAATTTCTCTACGTCGCCAAGAATCAACAAGGGGAACGGGTCAGCGGAGAAATTGAAGGCCTCTCGCAGGAAAAGGTGGTCGCCCGCCTGCGGGATCAAAACCTGACCATCATCCGTCTGGACCCAGTGAAACCACGACCCTGGATCTGGTATCTGCTTGAGCCCATCAAGCCCAGCCTGCTGGTATTGTTCATCCGGGAAATGGCGGTCATGCTCAACGCAGGGGTCAACATCATGCGGGTGTTGACGGTCCTGACACAACATCCCGGGCCCCCTCGGTTTCGGAAGGCCGTGAACCGGCTGATGGTCGACGTCAGTAGCGGCTATTCGCTATCGCAGGCGATGTTGCGCCACCCGGAGTACTTCTCGCCGTTTCTGGTCGGCTCGGTTCGCGTCGGCGAGGCGACGGGTCGGCTGCCGCAGACCCTGGATAGCTGCGCCAGCTACCAGGAACGGGAATATGAATACGGTCTCAAGCTAAAGAACGCCTGCATCTATCCGATCGTGCTCCTGTCGGTCTGTGGTCTGGTCGTATCGTTTATCTTCAAGTACATGATTCCGAGCTTTGTATCGCTTTTTGTCGATCTCTCCATGGAGCTGCCGTGGCCGACCCAGGTGCTGGTCGACGCAGAGAAGTTTGCCAACACCATCCTGCCGGTCATGCTGGCCACCGTGGCGGGACCGGCCCTGGCCTGCGGGTTCTTCTTCTGGCGTTACTCCCGTACGCCTCGTGCCCGCTGGCGGTGGGAATGGCTGCTGTTGAGGCTCCCCTGGTATGGACGCCAGGTCAAGTACCGCATGCTGGCCAAGTACTTTCGCTCGTTTGCCACCTTGATGGCGGCCGGCGTACGGGTCACGACCTCTCTGGAGCTGCTGGCGCGCAGCATGGACAAGGAGATACTGGTGCGCTCCGCCCGGTCGCAGTTGGATTCCGTCCGACATGGGCTGACCATCACCCAGGGCATGCGAATGATCGGTTTCTTCCCTCCCATGGCGGTGGAAATGATCTTCGTAGGTGAGGAGACCGGGAAGCTGGACAGCATTCTGCAGCGTCTGTCGAACTATTTCGACGAGGAGATGATTCGCGGACTCGATACCATCAACAAGCTCATCGAGCCTGTCGTATTGTTCATTCTGGGCGGCGTGGTCGGGTTCATCCTGCTGGCCGCATTTCTGCCCATCTACAAGCTGGCCGCATCGTTCTGACACAAGCCGAGCGCGGCACTTCGATACGTCTCCG
This sequence comes from Candidatus Xenobia bacterium, assembly GCA_036501005.1. GTDB lineage: Bacteria > Vulcanimicrobiota > Xenobia > RGZZ01 > DASYBA01 > DASYBA01. The sequence goes on from DASYBA010000470.1 coordinate 3,311, forward strand.
GTTTGCCGGGTGCCCGTGCTGGGTATAGCCCGGACGAAAACATGCCCGGTCTGGACGCGGCCGGCGGCCCGTCGAAAAACGTAAAGGAGCAAGCGTGGTCATGAAGAGGATTGTGTCGAATCTGGCCGGTACGCTGGCCGTATTGCTACTGCTGAGTTGCACTGCCGCCTTCGGCAAGGCGGGTTTTGGAGACAAGCGGTTCTTGAGCGCCGCCTACCAGGGCAACCTGGAGGAAGTAGCGTTAGGCAAACTGGCCCAGCAGAAGGCCAGCAACCCGCAGATCAAGGACGCCGGCAAACGCATGGTGACGGACCATAGCAAGATGGAAGACCAGGTGAAGATGGTGGCTCAGAAAGAGCAGGTCAGCCTGCCCGCCGGCATGAGCCAGATGCAGCAGCGAGACATTGACAAGCTGACCAAGCTGTCAGGGGCCGACTTCGACAAGCAATATACGCAAATGATGGTGAAAGACCATCAGTCGGACGTCAAGGACTTCCAGAAGGAGGAAAAGGGCACCAAGGATGCGGGCATCAAGAAGCTGGTGGCGGGCGCCCTGCCCACCATCGAGGCGCATCTCACCATGTTCCAGTCGGTGCAGAACGGCAAGGGCAGCACCAAGAACACGAAGATGCCCATGAAGTAGCCACCAGGGTGTAGAAAAGAAAAAGAGCCTGACGTTTTGTCAGGCTCTTTCGGTTTGCTAAAGAACATCCCCGCGGTACCGTGACCTCCGGTATCTTGAACCTGCCTTGGCAGGTGGGAACTCCTCCTACCCGGTTACCGTAGGACGCCCTCTACGAGGAGGGTACTCACATTGGAACCGGAGTTATGCTCCCAAGGTGTGCATGTTGGTACAAAATACACTCGAGGATATGCACTTGTACCGCAGGGAATCGTTGAATCTACAGAGATCATAGCACAAGCTTCCGAACCGTTGCAATGGGCTTGACAAAAAATAATTTCCGAGTTTGGGTAAAACTCCGGCCTGCTATCCATGGCTACCCCCGCGCGTTCGCTGCTGCTGAGCCGCCACGGCTGCACCCCTCTTAGTCGGTAAAGCGATACTTGATGAGGTTGAGAACGCCCAGGAAGCCGTCCAGCTTGCGGATCTTCTTGCCTTGCTCCCAGTTCCGGCCTTCGA
>DASYBA010000471.1:0-14052 GCA_036501005.1 Candidatus Xenobia bacterium
CAGGCCCTGCGCGGCCAGTGCGGTGATCACCGAGGAGTCCAGCCCGCCGGAGAGCAGGGTGCACAGCGGGACGTCGGCGATCAGCTGGCGGGCCACGATGTCGTCCAGCAGCGTCCGGATGTGGGCGATCGTCTGCTCCCGCGTGTCGGTGTGGGGCCGGGCCTGGAGCTGCCAGTACCGCGTCTCTTCCATGGCACCGTTCGATATGCGCAGCAGGTGGCCCGGCTTGACTTCCTGCATGCCCTGAAACGGCACGCGGCCCGGTGTGCGCAAGAAAAGCAGCGCATCACAGAGCTCTTCCCGGGAGGCCCGCGCTTTGGCATGCGGATTGGCCAGGATGGCCTTGGGCTCCGAGCCGAACAGCGCGCCGTTCTCGAGAGGGTAATAGTAGAGTGGTTTGACGCCCAGGCGATCCCGCACCATGAGCAACTCTTGGCGGGCCGCATCCCAGATGGCGAAGGCGAAGATGCCGTTCAGCTTGTGAACGACGTCCTTTCCCCACGCCAGATATCCCCGGAGGATGACTTCCGTATCGCAGTGGGTCGCGAACTTGTGCCCCAGCCCTTCGAGCTGTTCTCGCAGCTCCTGGAAGTTGTAGATCTCGCCGTTGTAGACCAGCACGGCCTGTGCAGAACGCATGGGCTGGGCGCCGTGTTCTGGGTCGATGACCGCCAGCCGGCGATGGCCCAGGGCCACATGCGTATCGAGCCACGTTCCGCTGTCGTCCGGTCCACGCCGGCGCAGGGTCTCGGTCATGGCCTCGATGGTTCGGCCCGCCCCCGTCAGATCACGTTCGAAGTCGATCCAGCCCGTTATTCCACACATACTTTATCCCGCCAGGGGCCGCGTACCCAGCCGTGGGTGTCGTAGTCGTCCAGGCACTCCTGCACGAGGGCTTCATAGCGCTGCAAAGAGCCTCGCCTCGTCGCCCACTTGAGCGCATCCAGGCGTACCTGCTCGGCGTTGCCGGAGAAATTCCGCTCATAGAGCTCGTCTCGCCCGCCGAAGTCCGACCCGAACGCATCCCAGGCCAGCTTCAGCAGTTGGATGCGTTCGAGGGCACTGCAGTCGGCCCCGTGGTAATATCGATCGATGAGCGGGCGCAGCTCCGGGTTGTTGAGATCGGCGTGGCTGGACGGGACGACGATGGGCGATCCTCCCAGGAGCGTCTCGAACAACTCGTGCACTCGCTCCCACGTCTGCGCATTGTAGACCCGGATGGCTGAGGCGTATTCCAGGCGGGGCACGACGGTGCCCCCCGTGGCCGGCTCGGGGTCGAAGGCCATGGCGGTCGTGATGGCCCAGATCATGTCTCGCATGGTGATCAGCTCACCCAGCCCGGCCTGGACCCCCCGGAATTCGTTCGTGCCGTTCGCCCGGATGAGCCGCGACAGGAGACCCGCCATGAACTCCAGCTTGGTGGTGAGCCGGATGGCCGACTGGAAGTTGTAGAGGTTGGGAAAGCCGGACTTGGCGTAAAAGCCGGTCGACCGCTCGATGTCTCGATACACCAGCACGTCTTCCCAGGGAATGAGGGCCTCGTCGAGGATCAGTACCGCATCATTCTCGTCGAAGCGGCTGGACAGGGGCTGGTCGAACGGGGCTCCCAGGCCAAAAGGCTTGCGGCAGATCAGGCGCAGCCTGGGGTTGTCCATGCGGGCGAAAAAGACCAGGGCGAAGGACTCCGCTTTGCCCGGGGCGAGCACGGCGGAGGCCACCGGTGCCACGAAGCTGGCATGCGTGATGGCCGATCCGGTGGCCAGCATCTTGGCGCCGCTCACGATAATACCCTTATCGGTTTCCCGCACCGCGTGGATGAACTCGTTGCCCATTTCGTGGATCGGTTGTTTGCGGTCGATAGGCGGATTGATGATCACGTGGTTGAGATAGAGCGCCTGCTGGGTAAAGGTCCGGTACCAGGCGATGGCATTCTGGGCGTAGGGACCGTAGTACTCGGCGTTGACGGCCAGGCCGGCCATGAACGAAGCCTTGTAGTCCGGAGTTCGACCCAGGAACCCATAGCTCAACCGCTGCCAGCGGACGATGGCCTCACGCGCTTCGATCAGGTCCTGCGCGCTCTTGGCAGGCTTGAAGAACTTGTGGGTGCGCGCCCCATAGTCGTCGACCCCGGTCATGATGTCCCGCGTCGCCGGATCGTGCAGCGCATCGTACATGCGGGCGATCGACAGGGCACAGTTGCGGAACGCGGGGTGCGTCGTGACGTCGGCGACCTTTTCGCCATTGAGGTAGACATTGCGGCCGTCTCGGAGGCTTTCCAGGTAGGTGGCGCCGGTGAAGAGCTCTTTCATGCGTGGGATACCAACCTCGGATTGTTGAGAGGGGGATTGCTCAGCACGTGCACGCGCTGGAGATGGCGGGGGGCCTTTGTTTCAAAGGCTTCCCGGCCGTGCAGGAGGGAGAAGTTGTCGGAGACGAGGACGTCGCCTGTTTGCCAGGCGTGGGCGTATAATGTGTCCGGGGCATAGAGCGCTTCGCGCAGGCTCCGAAAGAAGTCGTCTTGCTCGGTGTCGCGGAGCCCCGAGAATTCCATGATGGAGGGGTTCAGGAAGTTGCCCGCTTCGACCGGCGGCTCGTTGTAGCGAATGACGGGGTAGCCGCGGAAGGGGTGGGTGTCGATAATGGGTGAGATGGTCTTGCTGTCGTAGAATTCCATCTTGCGCTGGTAGCTGGCTGTGACTTTGCTCCACAGCGTGCGAGTCGGTTCCGTCGCATGCTCCAGGGCTCGGACCGTGTTGGAGAAGATCGTTCGGCCGCCCTGGCCCTGCCGCGGTGCCTGGACGCAATGGAAGATCTGGAACTCTGGCACCTGGGGCCGGAACATGCCGTCCCAGTGCAGCGGCAGGTGGTTGTTGTCGAAGATGTGGTCTTCCGGATCGGGACGTTCGGCCAGCTCCAGCACCTTCCCGAAGGGCCAGAGGCTGACTTCGCCCCACCGTTCACAGTAATCTGCGAAGTCGTCCCCGTGTTCGAAAGTGCGGAACCCTCTCAAGACGAGGAGCCGCTCTTTCCAGAGCAGCTCCCGCAGCGTGGTCACGTCGAGGTCGCGGATGTCTTCCTGCTCACCTGCAGGCTCGATCAGCAGGCCAAAAGGCTGGTTCGGGGAGGTTCTCACGGTTACCTCACCAGGGTGAAGTGGCTGGGACGCCCACCCTGGACGACCAGGCGGGCGCCGAGCGCTTCGGCGGCCGAGCGCTTGGTCAGCATGAAGCGACCCTCTTCAACTTCGACGGCCACGGCGTGCCACGGCGTCATCCAGTTGTCGCCCTCGGCGGTCTCGATGAAGTGAATGCCCAGCTTGCCGGAGCCGCAGCCGTGCGGATGAATGGACAGGCGGACGGCCTCCGGAAAAAGGTGTTCGACGGCGGCACTCCAGGCCTGGCTGCGCTGGATGACCTCATACGCCCGGGTGCGGCTCTCCTTCTGGATGGCGTTGCGGCTCTTGGTCTGGCCGGGCACCGTGGCGTCTTCGACGAGGAAGCGGGTGATCCCGCAGTAGAGGCGGTTCAGCTCTCGTTCCTCGGCCGACGCGGCCTGGCGAACGGCGGTCTGGAGCACCTCGATCGGCTGGCCGAAGGTTTCCATCATGCGGCTGCGCATCTCGTCGAAGGTCAGGCCCTCGTACAGCTCTTCCAGGTTGGCGGTGGAGAGCTTGTCCAGGCCCAGCTCGACGATCATCGCCCGCAGTTCGTCCCGGTAGGCTGACACGTCTTCATCCCGAATGCCGACGACGTCGCTGAAGACCCGGCCATCGGAGGCCAGGATGATGCGAGCACCGGGCGGGTAGATACGGCCGATCCGCTCGCAAAGCTGCTGCAGGAACGTAAGAGCGCGGCGCTCGGCCATGTCGGGCAGCACCCCGAGCACCTTGGCCAGGTTGGGCGACTTGCCGGGGAACGCCGGCAGGACGAACGTGATGGGCTGCCGCCGCTCGACCTTGGCGACGATCTTGGGCAGGTGCGGGGCGAGGCAAGCTGCGCAGGGAGCGTGCGGCGAGCAGGTGTCGGGGCCAGCGGTGCGGCGGTACTGCAGCACTTCCGTGAGGATGGACAAGGCCATCTCCGTGGCCGTGGCCTGACGGGCTTTGACTGCATACCGGAAGCTGGGGGCGAATCGGACTGCCGGACTCGCACTTCTTACTGCTTGCATTTTTGTTCCAAAGCTCTTTTCTATGTTCTGCGGCTCAAATTACGTGATGGAGACTTTAACATTGTTAACGGTTTGTTGCCAGGATGTTAACGGAGGTCACCAAGACGTTAACGCATCTTCGTTTTTGGCCGTCGGTGCGTGTCGTCGTGGCCCCATAGTAGAGCCGGTGCTTGCATTTGTCAAATGCATAGTTTACATTATGACTATGCGTGAAGTGAATATTGGATCTCTCGACTTGAACCTGCTGGTGCCCCTGAAAGCCCTGCTAGAGGAGCGCCACGTCACGCATGCGGCGGAACGGGTGGGGTTGAGCCAGCCGGCCATGAGCCGCGCCTTGCAGCGCCTCCGCGATATGTTTGAGGATCCGCTCCTGGTCAGGGGGAGCGGCAGCCGCATGATCCTGACGGCGCGGGCCGAGGCTCTCTATCAGCCCCTGCAGAGCGTCTTGCAGGACGTCGGCCACCTGATTGCCGCGCCCACCTTGGAGCCGTCCGAGATGCGAGGCGAGGTGGTCGTCGCGACCCGCGACTATGAGATGACCGTGCTCCTGCCTCGCATGATCCAGGCATTGTCGCAAAAGGCGCCCGGCTTGAACCTCAGCCTGCGGCCCATGGTGGGGGACGACTTGTCGCCGCTGGAGGAGAATCGCGTGGACTTCGTGGTGGCCGGGTCCGATCGCACGACCGCCACCTTGCTACGGCGGACCTTGATTGAGGAGACTTTTGTCTGCGTCGTGGCGGCCGACCACCCAGCCGCCGGGCATCCGCTGACGCTGGAGCGCTACCTGGGCATGAAGCACTGTGTGGTGTCGTTCTCTGAACACCACACGCCTGGCTTTGTCGATCGGTATCTGGCGGAGCGTGGACACCAGCGGAACATCCGCGTGCGCGTCCCCTATTTCCTGGCGGCGGCTCAAATCGTGTCGGCTTCCGACCTGGTGACGACGTTGCCGCGCGGGCTCGGTCTGCATCTGGCTCGCCACCACCAACTGAAGACGCTGGACCTGCCCTTCCCCGCGCCGTCCTTCTCCATCTATCTGTACTGGCATGTCCGCAATCAATCAAACCCCATCCATGCCTGGCTCCGGCAGATGTTCGTGGTGTGACCTTGATGATACTCCGGGGTAACCCTGACGTAACCTCGGTCCGATAGAATAGGACCATGACACGGTTACCGCTGGTCGCCCTGCTGCTGATGACGCTGGCTGGATCCGCGGGGGCAGTCCCGGGCCTGGCCTTCGAGCGCGGGAGCTTCGAGAAGACGGCCTACGCCGTGGTGCGGGTCGATCCCCGGGTCCGACAGCTCGACATCGTGACGTTCGGCCGCCGCGGCCCACGGTGGATGGCGCACGCGCGACCCATGGCCGCCGTGCCCGCCGATTGTCTCGCGGTCATGAACGGAACCTTCTTCTCCGAGCGCTTTCAAGAACCGCTCGGCGACCTGGTGTACGGGGGCGGAAAGTCTACCTGGACGCCCCTGGCGGAGCGCTGGCACCGGGCCGGGGGCCGCTGGGTGCGCCAACCCATCGTGGATCTTTCTCGCTGGTACGTCGCCGTGCTGTCGGACGGGCAGGTGAAGCTGGGCAGCACGTGCGGACTGTCGGCCCGCGTGTTGCGCGGTTTTCTGGAACTGGCCAACCTGCAAGGCGTGCGCTGTCTGATGGGAGGCTGCGGCCCCCTCGTCGTCGACGGACAGGCCGCGGTGGATCCAGCGACGCTTCGGCGGGCCGACTTCGACGCCGGCTCCGGACTGCGCGAATCGGTGGCGTGCCCGCGGACGGCCTTGGGGCTCACGCCTCAGGGCGAGGTGCTGATGGTGACCTGCGGACTGGAGGGCGGCGGCCTGTCGCTCAAGCAGATGGCCGACCTGATGGTATCCCTGGGGGCCGGGCAGGCCGTCTTCCTCGACTGTGACAGCTCGACTGCCATGCGCTGGGGTAAGACGTGGAGCCGATCTTCTGGCCGTCCGCTGCCCACCTGGTGGGTGGTGCGGTAGAAGGCTCGGACCCCTTACGCGCCAGCTTCGCCGAAATATTCCCGACGGCTGACGGCGACGTCATAGACGAACATGACCCCCGAGTGCCGGCTGAACAGCGGGCGGAGGCCAGCTAAAATGGGCTCGACCTTTTCTTCGGGCACCACCGTCATGATCATGACCAGGCTTTCCTGGTTGTTGAACGTGAAGTGGGCCTCGTGGATGCCGTGGTGGCCCTTGCCCGAGACGTTGCCAATAATGGTGTAGCCAGTGGCGTGGACGTTTTCTAGCAGGTCGGTGACGAAGGCCTGGTCATCCCCCGCGATGACCACGCGGATCTCTTTCATGGCGTGCAAGGACAAGCGATTCATTCAACGAGCTCCTTTTCCTTAGAGGCTTCGACAAGATGCGACATAAGGATCCAGCGTCCTGTGGGGCTGAATCGATAGAACTGACCATCTTCGATGGTGACCAGGTGGACCCACTCATGCCGGTAGTAGCGCTGTAGAAGCTCGTGGCGGGCGATCAAGGCGTCGAGCCGTTCGCGCGGGGCGTCAATGACGGTCAGCAAGCGCATGGGCTCGTGAAAGGGCCGGGTGCCGTTCCACAGGGTCTGTTGGGCCAGACCCACCCTGAGATCGCTCGAGGGGCCGCTCATGACGCCCAGCCGACCGACGACGTTGTGGTAGACCTTGCTGCCACTGCCATAGACGTCGTTGTCGACCGTCGAGAAGTAGTGCTCGAAGGAAATCCACTCACAGACGAGCTGCGGGCCCGTCAAGATCACCTCAAGCCAGATACCATCGGGGTCCAGTCGCCAATCGTAGGAATGCAGGAAGACGCGCCCGCCCAGGTTGAGCCCCTTGCTCAGGTGCCTCGGGCCGACGATGAACGCCGCGTTGCCGGAGAGCCCCCATTCTGGCCGCACCTGGCTCCAGTCGGTGCTGCGCGCCTCGACTCGAGCCCACGCCTGCTCGATCGGGACGTTCGCATGCCCGTCGGGCAATCTTCCGTATCGGTCCTGACTGGTCAGCATGCCAGCCTCTTGCAGATCTTCTTTCAGGCGGGTGACGTCCCGGCGATGGGTGGCCGGCACATCCTCAAGATCAAACAGCTCGACCCGATCCGTGGTCGTATCGAGCTGGGCCGATACGAAATGGGTATCGGACGGGATGACGATGCCGCCGAGGCGCAAGCGCTGGCGAACTTCGGGGTTGTTGGCCATCATGGCGAACAGCCGGGCATTGGGTCGGCCGGCGTTCCCGCCACAGGCGCCACAGTCGAGGGCGGATTCGTACGGGTTATTGCTCGAACTGCTGCCGTGGGCGCAGATCAGGACCAGCCGGGCGAAGTTGGACGACAGTCCGATCATGCGCAGTAGCGCCTCAACCGCTATCACCTGTTCGTCGAGCGTGAATCCGGCCCGGCTGAGACGCCTTTTCTGGTGGGCGACCGATCGCTCGTCCAGCCCGCACCGCTCCCGTAGCTCGTCGACAATGCCCGCCAGGACGTCAGGCGAGAGCCCGAGGTCCTGCCCCTGTAAAAGCAGGGCAGCACTCAAGGCCGCGTCCCGCCGCACGGCCTGCTGGCGCAAGGCCTCCACGACGCCAGGGGTGATCTGACGGGAGCGTAGGTGACGCCCGCTGATCGTTTTCCAGACGATGGCGCGTTGCTCGGCCACCAGCATCTCGTCGATCTCGGCGTACGGCAGCTTGTCGACCGTCAACGATGTGGCCACGTGCGGCACCAGCAGCTTGCGCAGCCGATCGGTCAGGCGGGCAAAGGCCCTGGGCCACAGCGTCTTGCCCACCAGCAGAATCCCATAGAACCAGCCCAGCGACTCGACCATGACGAACGGGGTGACGACGTTCTCCTTGAGATCGTGCACCAGAGCCTGGCCGGCGTGGAGAATGCCGGCTCGCGCCTGGTGCTTGGCGACGACGTGGTCGCCATAGCTGCGCGGGATTTCCCGCACCTCATTGCGGGGTCTGGTCACGGCCGGGCATAGCTCGGTATCGTGTTCGGCGCCCCAGGATCTGAATCGGATGGGCGCCGCAAAGAACCCGGCAAAGGCAAAGGTCTCGTGGTTGCCGAGCGCCTCGAGGTGGCGGCGGAAGGGCTCCATGCGCACATCGATGCAGTAGATGGACTGCGATTGGGGGCGGACTTCGGGGGGCGGAGGGATCCCGAGCGACCCGTGGTGGGCGAGCCCGGTCAACAGCTCTTCTCGATAGGTCGATTCGAAGGCTGCGAGCCAGATCGGGCCGTGCTGAGGTTCGGAGAAGTCGTCCAGCCATTGCGACAGTTTCGCCCGGACTCGAGGGTCGGTCGCCGGTTCGACATCGAGCGCCCGGGCCAGTTCCAGCAGGCGCCGGGCGGCGCCATCGGCCCGGTCGTTGCCCGCCGCGGACGCTTGCGGCCGTTCCCGCATGGACGCCGCGATGACCTCGAAGGTCCCTTCCCCGCCGGGCCGGGCCCGGCAAGCCTGGCTGACCATCTCGCGCTCGTACCACAGGCGAACGGCCAGGTACTGGCCCAGGCTGACGGGATAAGCCTGCTGCCAGGGGTAGTCCCCGTGGTCCGCCCGCCACCGGATGAAACCTGCCCACCCCGGCAGGGCGGCGATCTGGGCCGAGAGGTAATCGGCCCAGAGAGGAGATGGGATGTGCATGGCTGAGAGGCTGTCGTGCAGGCAGTCCTCGGGGTGATCGGGGAGGGCCGCGATTTTGCGATGGGCGTCGGAGATGCCGCACGGCGACCATTCGAGGGCGGCGAGAGCTCTCCACGCCTGATACAGGCCTTGCTCCCGACCCGGCATCGGCCATGCGGCGTGCCCTTCGTCGAGGAACGCCCCGCACCACTTGATGAGCTCGTCGTTCACCTGTTGAACGATGCGGGTGCCCAGCGCCTGGTCGCACCCCTGCGAGAGCGTCAGATCGCGGGCGAGTGCGGGCTCGGCATCGGCCGAATGGCCGTCATGGCAGCAAAGGCCATGGACCAGAGCGGCGCGCAGGACGTCCCCATGGGAGACGCGGCTGGCCCCGAGTTCGACATATTCGTCACGGGCGATAGCCGAGAGAGCGGTGTCGAGTTGGGCAGGCTGGATGCGGCCGGAGGTGAGATAAGAGCGGTAGGCCTGACATGCCAGATAGCCCCGGCCCCCCAGACGTTGACGTCCCAGGCGCACCGCCTGGTCGAAGGGAACGGATTCGAGATCGGCCAGCGGGTTGTGGTGCACGAACGTTCGCATGGGCCAGTACCTGGCCACGGATTCGCTGGCGATCCGGACGATGCCTCGCATCTCCATACGGCGGCTTTCCATCTCGGCGTGGGTGCTCATGGCTCAACCTGCAGACGGCCGCCTATCGCTCCGAGAGCATATTCAAACAGGATTCCCGATAGGATTCCCCAAGTGACGGTCGCTAAAATCATGCCAATCGACAGGCCGTTGCAGCGCATCAGCATGGATCCGATCAGACCGCTGAAAACGCCGAACGGCACCAGCCCAAGCGCCGCCAGTGCGATGGCGGCCGCCACCCACCGTGACGGGCTGTTGTGCCAGGACCGCTCACCGGGCCGGCCAAGCCTGGCCCAGAGCCGCTCCACATAGAGTTGGTTGAGGAGCAGGACATAAAGCTGCAGGCCCAGCGCTCGGCCCCATGCCGGCAGCCATGCCCGCTGGCCATGCGTCTGGGCATAGACCGCGATCCAGCTCAGAACGATAGCGATTGCTGACACGACGACGATGCTATCGAACAGCGGCCAGGGCAGAGCCGCCGCCTGGAAGAACGATTCTCGGACCTCGGCCGCCGGATAGAGGAACTCGCTAAAGCGCTCGGCGGCGAGCAGGTAGGTAGACACGACGGCCAGCATGGTCACGACCATCGTGACCGCGAGCTCCCATGACGGGACGGTTCTAAGGCGAGTCAGCGTCAAGATCGCCTGCGACGAGGTCACCCAGATGAAGAAGAGGAAGATGCCTTCACCCTGCGAGGTCAATAACGGGAGGCTGACCGCCTTGTGCGCAACCAGCAAGATCATCAGGGGCAACACCAGCGTGGTTGCCAATCCGGTGGCCAACGTCAGCCGGGACATGCGGGGTGGGTCGAGACGCCTCTCGGGGAATGGCATGGCGGGACTGACGCGGGCTTTATGAATAACGTCGCCACAGTTCAAAAACAGGGTCGCCTTGAACAGACCATGCGCAATGAGGTGAAACACGGCCAGGGCGAAGGCCCCCAGTCCGCATTCCATCAACATGTAGCCCATCTGGCCAATGGTCGAGAATCCGAGCGTCTTCTTGATGTCGTTTTGCACCAGCATCGTCGACGCCCCGAAGAGCGCCGTCAAGGCGCCGATGACGAAGGCGACGTGCAAGGTGGCGGGACTCTGTCCGTACAGAGGCGCCAGCAGATTGATGAGGAACCCGGCCGCATTGACGAGTCCTGCGTGCAGCAGGGCGCTGACCGGGGTGGGGGCATAGAGCGACTGGGGGAGCCAGACGTGCAGCGGAAACTGCGCGGACTTGCTCATGGCTCCGACCAGCAGTAGCGATGTCACCGCGGTGGGCCCGGCGATGCCGACGCCTGGCCAGATCCACAGCACGCCGGGATCTTGTGCGGCCCGAATGAACAGTGAGCCAAGCTCCATCGTGCCGTACAAGGAATAGGCGAGCGAGATGCCGAGCAAGAACGCCGCATCCCCCAGGCGTAGACACCAGAAGGTCGCGATCGCGCCGCGCCGGGTCGGCATGTGCCCCAGGTTGTGGGCGAGCAGCGCGAGCAGATAGCTCAGGAGCTGCCAGCAGAGGAACACCATGAGCAGGTTGGGGCTCGCGACCATGGCCAACAGGGCGGAGGTCGTAACGCCGATCAGGGCCAGGAACCGAGCGTAGCCCGCATCCAGATCCATGTACGACCTCGAGTAGCGGAAGATCAGCGTCCCGACGCCCGTGATCAGCACCATCATCACGGCCCTGAAGCGATCGACCTGCATGCCGAGCGGCAGGATCCAGCTCTCGAGGGTGCCAGGCTCGTACAGGCGAACCGTCCATCCGCCGTGCCGGGCCACGGTCAGCAGGGCCCCCAAGGCGCCGGCAAAGGCCAGGACGAAAGCCCCCCCGGCGATCTCGGCCCGTCGACGCTGGCCGGAAGGCTCTCTTCCCAGGACTGTGAGGGTCGACAACAGGGGCAGGACGGGGACGAGCAGGACGAGCAGTTCCACAGACCTACCGCAGTTCGCCTTGGACCGGCGGCACACTTTCCGCCCATCAAAAAACCCCGTCCCGTAGAGGTCTCTTCAGGAGTTTGGGGTCGCCCCACCGAACACCTCGAGAGGGCATGGAAAACATCGGTCGGTTTCAACTGCTTCGCATGCTGGGTGCAGGTGGCTTGAGCGTCGTCTATGAGGCCCGGGACTCTCGGTTTGGAGGGCGCGTCGCCCTCAAGGTCCTCCGGCCCGCGGATCTGACCCCCATGGAGATCGCCCGCTTCAGCCGGGAATACGAGGTGCTGGCCAAGCTGTCGCATCGGAACCTGGTCCAGGTGTACGAATACGGCCTGGATGGGAGGCGTCCGTATTTCACCATGGAGCTGCTGGAAGGGACCACGCTGGCCAGTCTGACCTGCGCTGAAGACCTCCCCGCGGAGAACCTGTGGGGTGAGCGCAACAGCTTTATCTTCGGCATCCTGTTCTCACTCCTCGACGCCATGGAGCACCTCCACCGCCGCGGCATCCTGCATCGGGACATCAAGCCGGGCAACATCATGCTCTCACCCGCCGGGGTCAAGCTGATGGATTTCGGATTGGCCCGCGACGCGTCCGCTGAGGCCATGTTGACGGCACCTGGGATGATCATGGGCACGCTTCGCTATTGCAGTCCGGAGCAGTGTACCAGCAATGCCCCTATCGACCCGCGGGCCGACCTCTATGCCTTTGGCGTGGTTCTCTATGAACTGATGGTCGGCCGGCCGCCCTTCAGCGGCGACGGCTGGCCGGTCATCCAGCAGATCCTGTCGGATCCGGTACCGCCCCCCAGTGAGTTCAATCCTCGCCTGCCGGAGGCGTACGGTGCGCTCATCATGCGTCTTCTCGAGAAAAAGCCGGACGACCGACCTCAGACGGTGGCGGAGGTTCGTATCTGGCTCAGCCATCTGGCGCGCTCGAGCGGCGTCGACCCTCCTCCTCGGGAAGTGGCCCGCTATATCGCACCGGCGGGCATGCAGGCGACCTGCGAGCGGTTTCTGTCCTCCGTCGGTGCGGGGCACAACGGCTTTCTCCTCGTGTCGGGCGAGGAGGGCATGGGCAAGACTCGGCTGGCCGATGAACTCGAGACTCTTGCTCTTGCACGCCGCATCAAGGTGGTGCGCACCGCCGGCCAGGGTGGCGGTGGGTCGTTCCATGCCGTTGAGCCGATCGTCCGGGCGATCTGTGGCGGCATGTCGACAGAAGAGCTGATCGGCCGCTTCGGTGATGGAGCAGACGGTCTAGTGAATCTGCCGCAGGCTGGGCACCCGATTTTTCCGGTGGTATCGAAAGTGGTTCGATACGCGGCCCACACTCAACCCCTCGTCCTCATCGTCGATGACATGCATTGGGCCGACTATGATAGCTTCGAACTGTTGTCGTACATCGTGCGGGACCAGGCCTATCGACCCGCCCTGGGGGGCCACGGCGTCGGCGTGGCGTGGACGTGCGTCGCGGAGGCCGAACCGGGACTGCGCGAGCGAATGTCCCGACTGACCTCCGGTCACGTCCACGCGGCCTTCGTGCTGCCGCCGCTCCTGCCCCCGGACGTGGTAGACCTGTTGGTCTCCAAGCTAGGCGACGAAGCCGCCGCGACGGATCTCGCCCCCCTCCTGCATCGGGCGACGAGGGGCAACCCATCCTTCATCCTGGAATGCCTGCAGCGGCTGATCGAGACTGCGGTGCTCGTGGAGAGGGGTGGACGCTGGTTTCCCCATCCCAACTGGGACGCCGTGGGGGAACTGGTCGAGAGCAGCCTGTCGGAAGCCTTTGGCCGCCAACTGCACGGCTTGTCGGAAGCCGGCATCGACATTTTGAGCCTGGCCAGCCTGGTGGGCACCAGCTTCAGCATTCACGTCCTGGTGGCCTGTGTCGGCTCGACCGAGGTGCAGACGGCCGTCGATGAACTGGTCGCGACGGGCGTGGTGCGGGTCGTGCCGGGGCGGCGCCGAGGCCAGTACGCGTTCTCTTCGGCCCGCCTCCGGCGGTACGTCGTGACCACCATGTCCTACGCTCAGCGGGAGGCCCTGGAGCGGCAGATCCTGCTGGGGCTGGAGGAGGCCTGGCAGGCCGGAGATCGGCGGGTGCTGCACCCCCTGGCCCTCCATTCCAAGGACCTGGGCGATCTGGAACGGGCTCTGCACTATGGGCTCCTGGCCGCGGAATCCGCCGCTTCGGCAGGCGCCAACCAGCGGGCCGCCGATTTGTATGAAGCGGCCATGAAGATGCCGGGGTTCGAAGCCCGCTTGACGGCCGGTCTGCGTGACGCGTTGTTCGACGTGATGATGGCGGCTGGCCGATACGGCACTGCCGAGCAACTGGCGCTGGAGAGCGCCCAGGCTGAGACGGAGCGCAGCCGGCAAGCCCACTGGCGCCACCGGGTCGGACGCGCCATGATGGGGCTGGGCAAGACGGAGGAAGCACTGCCGCACTTCTCGGCCAGCCTGGAGGGGCTGGGTGCGAAGGCGCCGACGTGGGGCACGAAACTGAAGGGCATCTTCGATCTGCCCAGCCGGGTGCGCCTGCCCCAACGAGATCAGGACATGGTGCGGGCCATCAACTCGGCGCGGCAGGTCTCCGATGCGGATACCCGGGCGCTTTTGCAGGCCTCCTACGCGCTCTTGCTGGTGATGACTTCCAAGCCGCCGGTGGCCTTGATTCGCAACC
>DASYBA010000472.1:0-2378 GCA_036501005.1 Candidatus Xenobia bacterium
CCGTCGCACCGGCACAGTCGACGGGGTCAGTGTGTCCCGTCGGGGAGGGGAGGCCTGGGGCCCGTCGGCGGCCGTCTCAGTCAGCACCTGGAGGGCCTGCTGGCGGGCCCGCCACAATGAGCCCGGCTCGATGCCGAGGGCCAGCAGGGCCCGGATGAAGTCCCCCGGGCCGCCTTCGATGAGGGCCTGCAGTAAATGGCGCTCCTCGATGGCCAGGCAGCCGTCGCTGGCCGCTTGCGACTCAGCCATGGCCACCATGTGGCGCATCCGTGGGCTGAGGGCGATACCGCCCTCGGCCAGTGGGGCCAGCCCGTCGGTGCCGTCGAGGGCCGATTTGATGCGCTTCTCCACCTCTTCCGGATGGCGGCCCAGCGCCCGCAGCTTGCCCACCAGGAGCGAGCCGGGCGCGGCCAGCATGGCCAGCCCGATGTGCTCGGTGCCGATCCAGGTGTGCTGCAGGCCCTCGGCGATGCTCCTGGCGCTGCGGAAGTATCTATCGGTGATGGGATCCCACTGGGCCGGCATGCTGACGGGGAGTTCGGTTCCGGCGATCTGTTTACCCGCTGTTAACAAATGGCCCGCGGTCCGCGTGGTACCCTCGGCCAGACAGAAAGAGTGCGAAATCGAGGCTGAATGACTACCCAAGAGACCCAACAACTCATCGAGTCCTTGAGACGTGAGGTGGAGATCCTCCGCAAGGCCCTTGAGATGGCTTTGCCCGGTTACCTGAAGGCTGCTGCCGAGAACCAGCCCGCTTCCTGAGGCGGCCCGAGCACATCGATAGTCGTATCGCAGCAGCGCTGTTCCTGCTGCTCACCGCCCTGTTCCTCGCCACGGCCGGCGGGCATCTGACCTCGCAGGACGGGCAGATCGTCCTGGTCGTGACTCGCTGGTTGGCCACCGGTGCCGACGCGAATACGCACACCTCGTATTGCAGCGCCCCCGGCCGAGACGGCAAGATGTACAGCCACTACGGCATCGGCCAGTCGTTGCTGCAAGTGCCTCTCTACTGGGCCGGCAGTCGTTTCTTTCCCGGCTATGGGGCCGAGGATCCCTGGCACGCCGGGCAACCCTATGCCACCTATCCGCTCGGGGCCTACCTGTGCATTGCGTTGGAGAACTGTCTGGCGGGGGGCCTGGTGGCGGCGTGGCTATACCGGGTCTGTCGCCGTTGGTTCTCCACCCGTGCAGCCTTGCAGACGGTGGCGGTGGCGGTGTTCGGGACCATGATCTGGCCGTATGCCCGGCAGAGTTTTGGCGAGCTATGGTTGGCGGCCTGTCTCCTGGGGGCCACCTGGCACCTGCTGGAAGCGCGACCGGCCGGCGCGGCCTTCTGGCTGGGATTGGGGTTCAACTTCAAGCCCGTGGTGGCGCTGCCGATCCTGGTCGGCACCCTCTATCTGCTCCGCCGGCCCGTTCGTCGGGGCAGCCTTCTCGCGTACGGCATGGTCCTGGCCGGGTGGGTGGGCCTGGCGCTCTGGTACAACTGGATCCGATTCGGGAGCTTGTTTGAGTTCGGCTACGAGCGAGGGTTTGCGCTCAGTCACCTCGGCGTCATGCCCTACAACTACCTTCTCAACCCCGCCTATGCCATCTGGATCTATGCCCCTCCCTTGGTGCTGGCGGCGACCCGCTGGCCCAGCTTCTGGAGACGACATACCCAAGACGCTGCCCTGCTCTTGGCCGTGGCCCTGTCCTATTTCTTGCCTTATCTGGCCTGGCACGATCCCGGCCAGGGTTGGGGGCCTCGGTTGTTTCTGCCGGCGCTCCCGCTGCTGCTCCTCCCGTTGGGGCTGCTCTGGCCGCCGTCATGGCAGATCTTCGCGGTCGGCGCGCTGGGCATCCTGGCCCAGTTGCCCGCCGTCTTGTTCGATCCCAGTCCGGCGCTCATCCGGGGCGCGGTCAGCCAGCCCATCCTGGACGGCGGCCTGTGGCTGCAACTGGCGGACATCGTGCGGGGTCAGGCGCCCATCGACCTGTGGTTCCTGCGGGAATATCCTCCGGGGTTCTGGTTCGTCCCCGTGGTGGCCACCCTGGGCGTGCTGATGGCGGCAGCGGGCGCCCTGCTTCTGCGCGGGGGCCTGGCTCAGCTCCGGCACCAGTAGCGAATGGTGTTGAAGGATCAGCCTGTCGACGGTGCACAAGGCGGTTCGCCGAGACAGGCTATGCGCGGCCAGCATGCGATCAAAAGGATCTCGTGTCCACGATAGCGGCAAGGCTTGGCTCATGAGCGTCAGCAGCGGCACGTCGTCGACTTGAAACCGGTGGTCCTGGAGCACCGCTTGAATGAAGGCCGGCTGCTGAACCTGGGTGCGACCGACTTCCGATAGAAACTGGATTTCCAGGAAGGAAACCGGGGATAGCAGCCACGGCTGATA
>DASYBA010000473.1:0-3345 GCA_036501005.1 Candidatus Xenobia bacterium
CCTGGCTGAAGGCCTCGAGCCACGGCGATCTGGGGCGATTCCGTGCCGCGGGCCAGCATGACAAAGCCGCGCTCCGCGCCCATGGTGCTGATGACCAGGTCGATGACTTTGCGCAGCACGTCTTCGACGTCATACGACGCGTTGAGCATCTCGCTGACTGTCGCCAGCGCGGAAAGGGAACTGACGTCGCTGGCCGATAGATTGCGTAGTGAACCTTTGTCCGACACGGATGCTCCCAGCATGCAGGTACGCGGTCCAGCGACCTTGAGTGCCTCCCGCGTGTCCGATAGCCGATGATTCGGGCGGCTCCCAAGTAGCTCCTGTCTAATCAGGCTCCGCCCCCCCAGTCGCTTCGCTGGGCCGGAGGTTTGGGGGGGGCTGAGAACCGAACTCATGCGGCATGCAGAACGCCGTCGACAAGGATATCGTCCTGGCCCGCATGGGCAATGAGACCATCACCCTGGGTGACCTTCTCAAGAGCTACGATCTCAAGATGCGGTTGCGCCAATTGGTGGAAGAGGTCGCCACCCGGCGGCTCACCGTGCAGGCGTCGAAGGAGCAGAACCCGCAGGTCAGCGAGGCCGACCTCGAGGCTCGGTTGCAGCATCTGCGCAAGACGCACGGCATCGGCGAAGGCGATATGCTCGCCTGGCTCAAGAGCATGCAGCTCACCGAGGCCGACCTCCACGAAGAGCTACGCTCGGAGGTCTTCCGCGAGCGTTGGACCCAGCACGTCGACGGCCAGATCGAGACGTACTACCAGCAGCACGGCGAACAGTTCGACGAGGTCTTGCTGTCGCATCTGGTGGTGCGGGAGGAGGGGGTGGCCCGGGAGCTGCTCCAGACCCTCCACGATCACGAGGAGACCTACGAAGATCTGGTGCGACGATACGCCGTCGCGACTATCGAGAACCTGCCCGGGGCGCGGCGCGAGCGGCGGGCCGACCGGGGTCTGATGGGCAGCTATATCGGCCCGGTGCGACGGGGGCAGCTCAGGGCTGAAGCGGAGAAGAAGGTGTTTTCAGCCCGCGCCGGGGACGTGGTCGGTCCCTTCCGGCTCAAGGACGGTTGGGAACTGGTAAAGGTGCTGGAGGTGCGCAGCGCCCAGTTCAACCAGCGGGTCCGCGAGGAGATCCACCAGAAGTTCTACGAAGAATGGCTGCACGCCGCCCGCACCCGTCACAGCCTGGAGTTCAACGATCACACCTAGAGTTTATCGTGGAAGAAGCCCAGCATGCGCTGCCAGGAATCCTTGGCCGCGTGCTCGTCGTAGACGGGGCGGGTGTCGTTGAAGAAGGCGTGGTCGGTGTCCGGATAGGTGTGGAATTCGTGGGACTTGCCGAGGCGAGTCAGCTCCCCATCCAGTTCCTTCACGACGGCCGGCGTGGTAAAGCCGTCCTTCTCGGCATAGAAGCCGAGGACAGGGCCGTGCAGCGCGGCGAGATCGGGCTTCACGTTGGGATGCACCCCGTAATACACGACGCAGGCCCCGATGTCGGCATTCTTGCTGGCCGCGTAGAGCGACAGGGCACCGCCCATGCAGAAGCCCACCACGCCGACCTTCGTGCCTTTCGACACGGTCTGCAGGTAGCGCACGGCTCCTGCCAGATCTTTCTCGGCCGGGCCGATTTGCAGGGCCATCATCATCTTGCCTGCCTCGTCTGGAGAGGTGGTCGCCTTGCCATGATACAGGTCGGGCGCCAATGCCACGTATCCGGCCTGGGCGAAACGGTCGGCAATGTCCTTGATGTGCGGCACCAGCCCCCACCACTCCTGAATCACGATGACGCCAGGCCCGCTGCCGGAGGCGGGTTTCGCCAGATAGCCCGGCGTCTTGGTTCCATTGACTGCGAACTCGACCATCTCACCCACGGGATGCGACCTCCACGGCGTATTTCGTTTCCAGTTTGAGCAGGCGGCGGGCATTGCCGCCCAGGATCAGGGCTTTGTCTTCTGCGGAAAGGTCCAGTCGATCCAGCACTGCCAGTTGTTCCTGCAGGACCTGCGTCCGATAGCCTCGAGGAAAGACGGTCGAATCGCTGCCGTAGAGAATGCGCCTCGCACCGGCGACGTCGATCACCTTGCGAAACACGTCTTCCAAGGTGATGGGGTACGGCAGGTATTTCATCCACATGTTGCTCCCGGAACTGTCGAATGACACGTTCTCGAGCTGGTAGGCCAGCATGAGACATTCCCGCAGGAAGCCGGCGCCGAAGTGGGCGACGACGAAGGTCACGTCGGGAAAATCCCGGGCCGCGGCGTGCAGGTCAAGGGGGTTGCCGTACTTGAGATCGGCCTGGTAACCCATGGTGATGCCCATGTGAATGAGAATGGGTACGTCGAGTCGGGCCGCCATTTCGTAGAACGGCCAGGCGGCCCGATCGTTGAGGTGGAACTGCTGGCTGGGCGGGTACAACTTCACGCACCGCATGCCCGCCTTCACCTCCCGCTCCAGGACCTGCGGGGCGTCGGGGTCGGTCGCCTTGAGCCAGGTATACCCGATGAAGCGGTTGCTCTTCGATAGAAAGTCGTAGAAGGTCTGGTTCTCGGGCATGCCCGACATGAAACCACCGGCCGCGACGCCATTCTTGTCCAGGTGCTCGAGCCACCACTGGGCGGCCTGGGCGGCAGACTCCGGCAGAACGATGGACTCGTTGCCGCCGATCTTGAGCTTCTTTTCACTGTGCTGGCGGGCGACGTCGCTGGCCAGGCGCCGCTTGGCAAACTCCTCCCACGTTCCCTGGGTCATGAAGTGCATGTGGAAGTCGATGATTTCAGGCATGGGGGCTACTCCTGTCCGGTCGGGTCGGGTCGGAGCATTACTAGGGTCGGGGCCATCCTTCCTGTGACAGTTTCATAACATGGCCGGTTGGAATCGTTCACACCTGTTTGGTAACCTTAACCCATTCAGAGGAGCTAGAGAGATGAACGTCTATCGACCCACAGGCTACCAGAGCCTGGACAGCTATATCCAGCAGCAACCCGAGCAGAATGCTCAAGTGGCCGCGGAAGTCCGCAAGAGTGCCCTGTCCCTGGTCGACAACATTCAGGATGGCCTGGCCCACGGCGATGATAGGGGCACCATGGCTCTCATGGGAGAGCTCCAGACCAGCCTGCGCCAACTGGCCACTTCCAGACAAGCGCACAATGCCGCCAACGATAGCAACGGCCGGGCCCTGCTTCAGACGCTCAAAGGCAAGGGAGAACTGCCGCTGGACGGGCAGACCATCCGCATGCAGCCCGAGCAGCAGGAAACCTCCACGACGGGCCTCGTCCAGCCGCACGGTCCTGTCGACATGGGGGCATGGGAATATCCGGTCGACGTTCGAGCTGTGAACCCACCCG
>DASYBA010000474.1:0-2939 GCA_036501005.1 Candidatus Xenobia bacterium
CAGCGTAGCGAGGGCCGCCGGGGCCAGGCTCCACGGCGTGGCGATGACAGCGGCCACATAGCCCTTGCCGTCTTTCGGATCGCCAACCACCGCCAGGTCGGTAGCGAGACTCTTGCTGTTCCAGCCCACGTTGGCGGGCGGGGCTGCGCCTCGCTCCATCAACACCAGCACCGTCCCCTTGCCCTTGATGCTGGCGGTGGTGACCTGCCACTGCTGGTCTCCGCTGGGGGTGAAGCTATGGGTCTTCAACACGTCGTGCGGCAAGAGCGAGATGAGAGGAACAGGACTGTTGAATCCGTTCATGGCGCCGTCATCGTCGGCTACCATGGCGGCCACCTCGGGCGGGAGGTCGGCAGGATTGGGTGCATCCGGCACGTCCAGGTTGAGGACGCTTCCCCCCATGCCCCCGCCGGCATTGATGTCGTGCTCCGCCACGCGGGCGGCCTTCAGTTCCTCGCGGCCCTTAAGGGTCTCGCCATTGACCAGGAACCCAAACTGGACGACCGGCTTGCCCCCCTGGTCAGCGGTGGCGTTCTCCAGCAGGACGCTCGCCGAGGCGTCGTCTGGGTGGGCCGTCAACCACGTGGAGAGCCACTTGGCTGCATCAGCGAACTGCTTCTGGTTCATCAGTTGCCGAGCCGGTGCCAGCGGCCCGCTGGCGGCAGGGGGAGCCGGAGCCTGGCTCGGACTCTCCGAGGGAGCCGGCGTTTCGGGAGAAGTGCAGCCGGCCAGGGCGACGATCGAGAGAGTGAACAGGAGACGACGCTTCATTGCTTGATCCAAGGCACGTTGACCTCGACTGTTACGCTGTGCCATTTGTGGTAGTTTGTGGGGTTGGGACAGTCGCCCCGCTCGTTCCACCATTCGACCACTTTGATGTTGACCTCTTCCGCATAGTTGCAAATGCACTTGTTGACATGGGCGCTGGGATCGCCTGTCGGCGTCAAGGTGAGATCCGATTTATAGTACACCAGATCGTCGGCCGGCAGGTCGTTCGGGCTGGCGGTGAAGTCCGGTTCCACGACTCCATTGCTGGCCTGGGCCGCGGACGCCAGAATCTTGTACGACAGCCCTCGCTCATACTCGAGAACGTGCTGGGCCCGTGACGAGGCCGTCATGCGGTGTTCTGCGTGGCGAATGGTGATGAGCGACGTCGGGTAGAGGTTGAACATCATCACCATGACCAGGGACAACAGGCTGGCCGCCAGGATGACCTCCGGCAGGCTGAAGCCTGGCTCGTTTCGTGGCAACTTCACCGGCAAATCCTCTCGTGTCTCCTGTGGCTCGGGTGCCAAAGAGGCAGGGTCCCGCAGAACATACCAAACGGCATGATACCTTTCAACAGGTCGACGGCTTCATCCTATCTGGCGACGGGGCCGCGGTCCACGCCTAGCGAGTTAGATGTTGTATCTGAATTGTTAAGACATCGTAAGAAACGGCTGGGGTCCGATGCTTTGGAAAGCCTCATCCGATAGGGTATCGAATGTGGCGAGCAGGGGCGCCCCTCCCAGGCCAGAAATCGCACAGCGATGAGCCAGGACACCCGGCACCGGACGTTTCACAGCAGCTTGCAAGGCTTCGCATGGCTGGCCGGTTTGTACGGCGTCCTCGGTCTCTATCTACTGGTGGGCGCCGTGGTGGCATGGCGGCACATCTATACCCTTAAAGCGGTGGCCAGTGCCCCCCCCACGTACGACCCGCTGGGCCTGGCGTTCATCCTGGGACGGATCGCCATCGCCCTGTTCATTTTCATGCGCATCACGGCCGAGTACTTGTTGAAGGCCGGTTGCAAGGTCGTCATCACGCCGAGCGAAGCAATCTGCAGCAGTCGCTACCTCTCGTACAGTTTTCCCTACCATGCCAGTTTTGCCACCTACTCGCCCTTCACGCAGTACTTCTATCGGGCGGTCACCCTGGCCCACGGGGCCGCGCACTATCGGATAGAAGCCTTCTACTTTCCAGAATTCGCCCTGCTGGAACGAGTGCTCGTCAAGGCGCTGGACAAGAACCTTCACGTGCCCAAGGAAGACGAGTTCAACGACGATCCCGTCCTTCCAGACAGGAAGGTCCAAGAGTTGACTTGAACCCTGCGTGAAAATTTTCACGGAGTCACCGATGGTTCTAGACTCAAGCGAGATCGTCAAGCAGTTGGAGACGCAGGCCCCCATCGAGCTGGGGCTGGAGGCGGAAGCCACCAGTCGGCGCTTGCTGGCTGGCCGGGCAGGCTGGCGGGAGCCCCGGCACGCCTGGCTGGAGGCGACCACTGATCTGCACGCGTCCTACATCCGTCTGCTAGGGTCGGCGCCCGGCCTCGACCTGGATCAAGCCTGTCGGGCAGTGGAACGGATGGCGGCTCGCGGCGCCTGGGTGGAGGGCCTGCTGACGCACGATCTCGCCGCCCTGGGTCAGGACGCCCCCGCTCGTCTCCGAGGCGCCGGCCTGCAGCGGGTGGGCGGCAGCCACGCGGAGCTTTTCGAGGCCGGGGAGCGTCATTGGCGGGGCCAGCACGACTGGAGTGACTCGCTGGCCTGGCTGGAACGCGCCGCCTCGGCTGGCTTGCGCCTGCAACCGGCCCTGTTCTATGGCGAGGACGAAACCGCCGAACAGCTTGCCAGCCGCCTGTTGGACGTGCGCCGGCTGCAGGAGCGAACCGGACAGGTGGACGGTCTCTCGCTGGTCCCCCATCATGCCCGCAAAGCCGTGGAAACGCCCGGTGAGATCAGCTTTGGCCTCGACGACATGCGACTGCTCGCTACGGCTCGCCTGGTGCTTGACAACATTCGGCATGTCGAGGTTCCATGGCTGGCCATGGGCTTCAAGGCAGGCACCATGGCGCTGGCCTTCGGTGCCGACGACCTGGGCCCGTGGTGCCTGGATCGCAGCGTGACGGAGGGTGCCCGACTGGCGACCTACCTGGCGGTGCGTGAAGAGGAGATTGG
>DASYBA010000475.1:0-13372 GCA_036501005.1 Candidatus Xenobia bacterium
GCCGGTCTCCGGGGGCGCCGATCATGAACCCGCAGCACTCGTGCGGATACGTCTCGGTCGCGTGGGTCTGCATGTCGGCCAGCACCGTCGGCGTAAGCTTCAGCATCCGTCGTCCATTTCTGGCCGGCCAGACCCTTGTCCCCCCGTACAGGAAGTTGCTACCCCCAGACACGAATTTGCGGCTCGACCGGACTTACCCCACTCTGGAGCATGAAATGACGAACCCTGCCCTGCGAACTTATGACTCTGTGCTGGACATGCTGTCCAATGCCGACAATCCCACGCCCATCGTTCGGCTCAACCGGGTGACGGGCTTCAAGCACGCCCTCGTGTATGCCAAGCTCGAATGGTACAATCCCTTTGGAGCGGTCAAGGACCGGGTCGCCGCGAACCTGCTGCGGGACGCCGAAGAGCGCGGCCTCAAGTTCCGCCACCTGGTGGAGCCGACGTCCGGAAATACGGGCATGGGACTGGCCATGATGGCCAACGCCAAGGGATACGATTTCACCGCCACACTGTCCCTGGCCATTCCGGTCGAGAAACGCTCCACCCTGAGGGCCTTCGGAGCGAAGTTGGTGGAGCTTGCCGACGACCTGTGTCCCTTGCCCGGGGCTCCCGAGGGCGCCATGTCCAAGGCGGAAGAACTGGCTCAGCAGCCCGACTGGCACGAGCTCAACCAGTACAAGAATCCCGCCAACCCGGAAGCCCACTTCCGCACGACGGGACCGGAGGTGTGGCGCCAGACCGAGGGGCGCATCACGCATTTCGTGGCAGGTCTGGGAACCTGTGGAACCATCACCGGGACCGGCCGCTTCTTGAAGTCGCAGAACCAGAACATCAAGGTGCTAGGCGTATATCCGGCCGACGGCCACGACATTCCTGGCGTGCGCACCCGCCGGGCTCTCCAGCTCACCGATTTCTTCCTGCCTCAAGAGTACGACGGACTGACGGAAATCGATAACGATCAGGCTTATCGAGTCTGCAAGCGACTGCTCCAAGAGGAGAGCATCATCGCCGGGCCTTCGTCGGGCATGGCGCTCGCCGGCGCCCTCAAGCTCGTACCGGATGAGCCGGGCGTAGTGTGCGTCGTGATGTTCCCTGACAACGTCTTCAAATACACCGGCTCCCTGAAGAAGCATCTCCCGGAGCTTTTCCCGTCCGAAGCGACCGCCCAGGCACCCGCGGGTCCCACTCCGGAAATCCTGCGAGCCATTCAAGAACTGGCGGAGAACTCGGTCGACGTCATCGACGCCGATACCGCGGTCGATCTGGTGCGTAAAGGGGCCCACCTGCTGGATGTACGGACCCCCAAGGAGTTCGATAGGCGACACATCGAAGAGGCCACCAACGTGCCGCTCGATCAGCTATCGAGTCCTGACGCTGACGGGCTTCCCACCGATCGACAGGAAACCATCGTCACCATCTGTGCCGCAGGCAAACGCTCGCTCACGGCGCTGCTGCTGCTGAAAGCGCAGGGCTACCAGAAGGTCAAGAGCGTGCGCGGCGGCATGAACGGCTGGGAGAGCCGCCCGCTGCAAATCGGCGCCCCCGCGGGCACGGCCGGGTCGTAAAGCGGCAGGAGGGCGATGAGGGCCGGCAGAACCGACAGGCCATGCCGAAGCCCCGCTCTCGATTCATCCTCCGCCTGACGGACGCGACCCCGCCCGGTGTGCGGAATCTGATGATCGTCAACGTCTTGGGGTTCATCGCGGTGCGCCTGGTGCCCGAACTGGGAGAGCGGCTGGCGTTGGTGCCATCCGTGTGTCTGCACGATCACGCCTGGTGGCGCCTGGTGACCTACCTGGGCGTCCACTACAGTGCCCTCCACCTCTTCGTCGACCTGGCCGGTCTGTGGATGTTCGGACGCTTGCTGGAATCGACGTGGGGGGCGCGCCGTCTCCTCACCTATTTTGCCCTGTGCGGGGTCAGCGGCGGGGTGTTCGTGCTGTTGCTGGATCCGCACGGTGCTGGCACGGTCGGGCCGACGGCCGCGGTCATGGGCATCATTGCCGCTTTGGCCTGGCTGTACCCCGACGCCATGGTCCTGTTGTTCTCCGTCGTCCCGCTGCGGGCCCGCTGGGCCTTCCTCCTCTTTGCCGCGCTGCACGGCGCGCTCTGCTTCCAAGGCTCGGTCTGGGACGGCCACTGGGACGCAGTCGCCCACCTGGCCCTGACCGGTGGCGTGCTGGTCGGCTGGCTCCACCATCGCTACACGTGGCTCGGCATGGTGTGGCTCCACAAGCTCTCCAAGGCGCTCCGCGGCCAGCCCGCCAGACGTGCGGTCGCGGACGCGGGTATCGCGGCAGGCCCCGTTTCACCAGGCCCGGTCCGTCTCCGTCCCCGAGTGGAGGAGCCGCTGAACCACCACCGCCTGGATGCCATCCTCGACAAAATCGCCCAGGAAGGCATGGCCTCGCTGACCGCTGACGAGCGCCAATGGCTGCAGCAGGCCAGCCGCCGCCTGCGCGAGGCCGATCAAACCTAGCGCTGGTCTAGTGCCCGGTGGCGAGGCCCTGGACTGAGTTGTACTGTGGGAAGTTGTCCAATCCGGTGACCGACTCGTGAGCGATGCCGGCGCAGTAGAAGCTGTAGCCGTCGGTGACGGCGGGCGCCGAGCCCAGCGTCGTCATGAACTGATAGGTCGCGCTATAGGTATCCGTACCGTTGGCCGGGCACGTCGGGATGACCTTGATATAGTTGGGGGTCAAGATGGTCATGGGAGTGCTGTAGTGCCCCTGGTTGTCGGCCTGGTACATCTCCAGCGCGGTGGCGATGTTCTTTTCGTTCGATTCGCAACCCGAAAGCTGCGTTTCTTCTCGAGCTCGAACGAAATTGGGAATCATGATGTCGGCCAACAAAGCGATGATTGCCATGACAATCAAGAGCTCAATCAAGGTGAAGCCGAAAAATTTTCTTCGCGAACGCATCAGTGCGACCGCCTCCCTTCCATGCCACCAGTTAGACTATAGCAGAACTCAGGTCCTGTTGTACCTGAGACATCCTTACCATTTTTTCCTAGGTCTGTTGACCTATCCACCTAATTCATCAGCGCCTGGAACTGGCGCGCTTTTCGATAGAGTTCCTCAAGCGGCACGCGTTCCTCCTCGTCGGTCAGCCGATGCAGGTAGTATTCAAGGTCGGCCGCGGCCAGGCCATATCGCTTCTGGCTGAAGAGCACCAGCCCCCGATCCCGCCGCTCCACCAGGTCGTCGGGCAGCACCCGCACCAGCCGGTCGCAGACCCAGGCCAGTCGGGGCATGTCGAACCCCTGGGCATAGGCCGCCTTGAGATTTCTCAACAGGCGTGCCAGAAAAGACCGCGGGGTGAGGGGTTCAAGCCACTCGGCCATGAACCGCTCACCTTCCGACAGAAAGTTGCCGGTTAGCCGCTCTACCCCTTGGCGGTTGAGCAGAACGCCGCGATGGAACGGATCGACAAACAACTCTCCGCTCCCGACCTGCACCACCACGTGACCGGGCAGGCCGATCCCGGCGAGACGAACGCCGGCCCGTCGTCCCACTTCCACATACAAGAGGCACATGGAAATCGGTATGCCCTCACGCACTTCCAGGACATAGTCCAGAAAATTGTTGCGAGCATGGTAGTAGTTCTCTTCGGTGCCGTGGAACCCCAGGGTCTGGAACAGGACGGTGTTGATGGCTTCCGCCTGCTCGGCCGGACCCGCGTGCGACCCGACCGTGACCATGCGGGCAATATCGTCGATCCGCTTCACGCAAGCCTCGACGTTGATATTCGGATTCTCATCTTGCGATAGCAGCAAGGCGCACCGCAGCAACCCTTCCGCGTCGCCTGAGTCGAGGCGGGCCAGGTTGGCCTCGAACTCCTGGCGACCGTCCACCTAGACCTGCGCCGGTACCTGGATGCTGCGCACTCCCGCCCCCACGTTCATGGGAGCGCCGGTGGCCGCCACCACCTCCTCCACGGTGATGCCGGGCGCGACCTCCCGCAGCACCAGGCCAGCGGGCGTCACGTCCATGACCGCCCGATCGGTGATGATGGTGGTGACACAGCGGGGCGACGTCAGGGGCAGGGTACACTGGGCCACGATCTTGGGGGTTCCATTCTTGGAGGCATGCGTCATGAGGGCGATGACGGAGCGAGCTCCGGTCGCCAGGTCCATGGCACCTCCCATGCCGTTGACCTTCTCTCCGGGCACCATCCAGTTGGCCAAATCGCCGTTGGCGCCCACCTCGAGGGCACCCAGCACCGCGTAATCGATATGCCGCCCACGGATCATGGCGAAGGAGGTGGCGGAATCGAAGAAGGAGGCGCCCGGGCGAACCGTGATGGTTTCCTTGCCGGCATTGACGAGAAACGGACTGACCTGGTCTGGCCGCGGGAACGGACCCACCCCCAGCACGCCGTTCTCGGAGTGCAACGTGACGCCCTTTTCCAAGGGAATGTAGTCGGCGACCAGCGTGGGCAGGCCGATGCCCAGGTTGACGTAGCTGCCCGGCTTGACTTCCTGGGCGGCCCGCCAGGCCATCTGGCGCCGGGTCAGGCCCACGCCGCCCTGCCTATCGCCCGGGGGTGCGTCTCCCTGCCAGAGGCACAGTTTTTCGATGGTGTTTCGATACTCCGTCCCCTGGAAAACTCGTTGTACGAAGATGCCGGGCGTATGCACTTCGTTCGGATCCAACTGGCCCGGTTCGACCAGTTCCTCGACCTCCGCGATGGTGGTGCGGGCCGCCATGGCCATCAAGGGTGAGAAGTTGCGAGCGCTTTCTCGAAAGACCAGGTTGCCCGCCGTGTCGCCCTTCCATGCCCGCACCATGGCGAAATCGGCCGTCAGCGCCGTCTCCAGAATGCAGGTCCGGCCCCCGAACTCTGCAGCAGGCTTGCCCTCCGCGATGACCGTCCCCACGCCGGTCGGGGTGTAGAAGGCGGCGATTCCAGCCCCGCCGGCTCGAATGCGTTCGGCGAAGGTGCCCTGCGGGGTCAGCTCGACCTGCACTTCCTGCTTGAGGATCTGCTGCTCCAGGTCCGGGTTGCCGCCTACGAAAGAGCAGATACAGCGGGCCACCTGGCGGTTCTGCAGGAGAATCGCCAGGCCCATGCGCTGGTTGCCGCAGTTGTTGCTGATGACGGTCAGATCCTTGAGTTCCCGCCGACGAAGCTCGTCGATACAGTTCTCGGGAATACCGCATAGGCCGAAGCCGCCAAACATGATGCGAGCCCCCAGACCGACGTCGGCCAGGGCTTCCGCGGCGTTTTTGCACACTTTGTTGGTCAGCACGACAAGACCTCGAGAAGATTCTCCCATTGGGTTGCCAGCAGCGGAAGCGGCCCCATCAGAAGGCCATCCTCCGAGTTGACAATGGAACGACGCAGGAGCTTGGCGCCCTTGATGCGACCGGTGCCCCGCCAGGTTACTGCCTCAACGCCGTCCTTGAGGCGCTCGTCCACCACCGAGAGGAAAGCCTCGTCGCGACAGGCCTCGACGTAGCGAAGCTGGCTGCGCAAGCGCAGACACGACAACTCGTCGCCTTCCCAGGTCGAGGCCATGGCGAGGGGTGCGGCGATCAAGTAGCGCTCATTGACCAGGGTATGGCCCACCTGCCCGCCGGCATATGTCACCAGGGCATCTGGCTCCACCCCCACCGACTGGCAATAGAAGAGCGCGGGAGCCGCTCGATAGGCCCAACTGGCCGTCTCGTTGAAGACGAGGGGAATATCGAGCTTGGTGCAGAGGGCCCGCAAGGCCTTCAAAAAACGAACGCTGACCCAGCGTCCGGTCATCTCTTGTAGCGGTTCGATGAAGATTCCGACCACACGTCCAGCTTCCGTGACCATGCGGGTCAGCTTGTCCAGGCACTGCGATTCGGCCTCGTGGAGGGCGCCGTTGGCGTCCTGCTGCGGGGGGTGGTCGACATACGGATACGGCAGGCGGGGCCAGGGAAAGAACGGGCGGAAACGCACGGCCGAAAGGCTTCTCGCACCGGCCGTGGTGTGGCCCCAGTAACCGCCCTCGAAAGCAATGCAGACGTTCGAACCGGGGCGATGGAAGCGCAGCGTCTTGATGGCGTTGTCGGCCGCCTCGTCTCGACCGTTCGAGAGATGCAGGTGGACCAGGCCCGCCGGTGCGTGTTGGAGAAGCCATTCCACGTAGCGAACGTAGTTGGGGGTCATCCAGTTGCCCATGAGCTTGTGGACGGCCGCCAGATCCCAGTCTTCCCAGTCATCGGCGGACAGATAGCGGGCGCCGGTCGGTTCCTCGATACCGTTGCTCCAGTCGACCGGCGGTCTCGGGGCATCCTGCACCGGAATCGAACTGTACAAGCACGGAACCTTCTCTTCGCCATAGTCGTCAGCCAGCCACGCCACCTCGATGGCGCCGAAGGCTCGGTTGATCGTGCCCATGGTGCCGTCGACGCCGACCGGATTGCGACTGCGCACGGCACGGTATCCGAAGGCTCGGGCCTGCGCCAGTTGCGTGTCCTTCAGGCGCTGTCCGATGCCTTGGCCCTGGAAGGCCGGCGCCACCGTCACGTCGGCCGAAAACAAGCAGGTGTTGTGCCCCTGCTCCGGATCGACGTCACAGCCCCGCACCCAGGCAAAGTACTCCAGCGGGCCGGCGAAGGTGAACCCGACCACGACGTCGCCCAATAAGGCCACCAAGGCCACATGCCTCGGCATGCCCAGGATGGTTTCGAAGAACCCGGCGGTGTCTCGGTGCGCGGGTTGGTACGCGGCTTCCTCGATCGCCATGATCTGCGGCTGGTATTCACGCCACAAGCGCCCGTCCAGAAACGCCACGTCGATCTGCGGGTGGGCCTCCGAGCGCAGCGCGGGCGGATCTGGCCAGGAGGGTTCATAGGCGACGCGGGCACCGTGTTTCTCGGCCCGCTGCACGCTTTCCTCGACGGCCTGGAAGATGGTGTCGAGCTCGGCCGGGGTCGTGGTGACCTGTAATCGATACCGCACGGTGCGGTCACCGCCTCGGCAGACCAGGCAGCCGCGGGCAAACCGCTGCTGATACAGCGTCTCAGCCGTCGCTGCGTCCGGCACGTCGAACGCAAACGCCAACCCGCGGGCCCGGGGGTATTGGACCAGCGCATGCTGATCGGCCAGAGCGGTCAAGCGGGCCCACACCTGGGCCTCCAACGCTCGAATGGCCGCCGCGTCGATCAACTGGGCGTTGTAGTAGCCGCGCAGGATCGAGGCGAGGTGGGCGGCCGTCGGATCGGGGTCGGGAATGCACGACAGCACCAGTCCGGACTGGGCCTTCCGGGCCAGGCAGAGAAAGTCGGGGTGGGCGCCCTCGCCGTGCCTGTCACGCAGACCCAGGCATTGATACCAGAACACTCGACCGGACAGGCCCATGCCGGCCTCCACCTCGTCGAAGATCAGCGGAACCTTGAAGGTGCGAGTGAGAACCCGCAGCGCGCTGAGGAACCGCCCGGTGATATACCGATCGCCCCCTTCGCCCTGAAACGGCTCGATGAGGACCGCAAAGACCTCCTCGGCCAGCAACTGCGTGCGGACGGCCACCAGCGACGCCACTTCGCGGGCCAGCAGGCTCTCGCCCTTGAGCCACGCGTCGGGCACGTCCAGCCGCTCCTCCCTGGAATGCCAGCGCTGCAACCAGCCTCTGGGCCATGGATTCGGCTGGTGCGGGTGATGATTTTCCGGATAGTCGACAAACACGCTCTCAAAGCCCGGCATCTCGAAGGGCTGGCGCTCTACCGCGCGCCAGGTCGAGAACACGCTCAGCAGGGTGCGGCCGTGTGAGCTGCCCTCGAAAGCCAGCACTCGCCGAGCCGGTCCCTTGTAGACTCGCAGGGCCAGACCGAGGGCCTTCTCGACCGCCTCACTACCGGAATTGACGAAGCACACGTGCGGCAGGGCCGACGGCGTCTGGCGTGACAGCCAGCGACGAAACGCCTCGACGACCGGCTGGGTGCGGGTGCGATAGTCGGGATTGAGGAACGCCTCCGGATGGTGCACAACGCCTTGCAGGCCCGGCATGTTGAAGCCGGTCATGATCGAGCCCACCTGGCTTGAAGCGTCAGCCAGGACACAGAGGGGTCCATGCTCGTCAGCATCTATCGAACTGAGAAACATGCCCGACGAGGTTCGAAAGTCGATGACCATGCGTTGTTTGTCCGCTGGAATGAGCCCGCTGCGGTAGGCACGCTCCAGATACTGCTGCGAGTGCGGGAGGGACTGATCCGGGGCTGCGGGCGGCGTGTGGGGCGAGGTGACGCGGCCCGGCGGGCGGCGGCCAAAGCGCTGGGGAAAGCGGACAGAGAGCGCCTGCCAGAGACGGCGGAAGGCGCGTCGGGCCGTCTGGAAGCCCGCCAGGGTCTCTGCGACGGGGTCAAAAACGATATGAAGGTCGATTCGACGGGCGTGCAGGGCCAGTTCCTCGCACATCGTCATGACGACGTCGGCCGGCACCTCCGCTTCGGGCAGCGCATAGCCCTGGTCGATGCGGGCGCCTCCCATGAAGCCGTAGCGCTCGGCAATGGCTTCGAACTCAGGACCCAGGTGCAGCGGTGAGACGGCCGGGGGAGAGGCAACCTCGGAATGCATGCGGAATGGGGCTTTAGCGCGCCTGCCGTCTTTTCCTGCTCTGCCAGGACGGGGGCCGATCGCCGGTGAAGTACAGGCCCCCTATTTTTGGAGGTGTGAACATGAACGAGCATCTGTGGAAGGTCGACCCGGTCATCGCCGAGGCCGTCCAGAACGAAACCCGCCGCCAGGCCATGACGCTGGAGATGATCGCGTCCGAGAACTTCGTGAGCGAGGCGGTGCTGGAAGCACAGGGGTCGGTGCTCACCAACAAGTATGCCGAGGGCTACCCGGGCAAGCGGTACTATGGCGGCTGCAAGTACGTCGACGTCTGCGAGACCGAGGCCCAGAACCGGGCCAAGGCGCTCTTCGGGGCCGAGCACGTCAACGTCCAGCCGCACTCCGGCACGCAGGCGAACATCGCCGTCTACCTGTCGGTGCTGACGTTCGGCGACACGTTCATGGGGCTGGCGCTCAACCAGGGCGGCCACCTCACCCACGGGCACCCGGTCAATTTCTCCGGGCGCAACTACAAAGTGGTGCAGTACCCCTTGAGCAAGGAAACCGAACGCATCGATTATGACGAGCTGCGTCGGCTGGCGGTGGAGAGCAAGCCGAAGTTGATCCTGGCCGGGGCCAGTGCCTACCCCCGCGAGCTCGACTTCGTGCGCTTTCGCCAGATCTGTGACGAGGTGGGCGCCCTCTTCATGGTCGACATGGCGCACATCGCCGGACTGGTGGCGGCCGGGGTGCATCCCAGCCCGTTCCCGCATGCCGACGTGGTCACAACGACGACCCACAAGACGCTTCGTGGGCCGCGCGGCGGCATGATCTTGTCGAAAGAGAAATATGCCAAGGATATCGACAAGAACATCTTCCCCGGGGCGCAGGGTGGCCCGCTCATGCACGTCATTGCGGCCAAGGCGGTCGCGTTGAAGGAGGCGGCCACGCCCGAGTTCAAGGCCTATCAGCAGAACATCGTTCGAAACGCTCGACGGCTGGCCGAGGTATTGAAGGCCGGTGGATTGCGGCTGGTATCGGGAGGAACCGATACGCACCTCATGCTGGTCGACGTCGGCTCTGTCGGGTTGACGGGCAAGGAAGCCGAGCACGCCTTGGAAGATGCGGGCATCACCGTGAACAAGAACGCCATTCCGTACGATCCCAAGCCGCCGGCCGTCACCAGCGGCATTCGGATCGGCACGCCCGCGCTGACCACCCGAGGCATGGGCGAGCCGCAGATGGAGCAGATCGGCGGCTGGATCCTCGACGTGCTGAAGGCCAAGGACGACGAGCACAAGCGGGAGTCGGTTCGACACGAGGTGGAGCGCCTGTGCGAGAAGTTTCCGCTGTACGCGGATCGGTTGGACAAGGCGCGGGCATGACTCGCAGCTCCAACTGGCTCGGCACCGTGGCGGTCATCCTGGTGATCGTCGTGCTGTTGAAGTTCTTCCTGGGGCTGGTCTTCGGGTTGATTCGGCTGATCGTCACGGTGGCGGTGCTGGCGGGTCTGGCCTACGCGGTGTTGTGGTTCTACCAAAAGCGGCGCCGTAACCAGACTTGAGCCAGGTCGTGGTCGTGGCCATCGGGGGCAACGCCTTGATCCCCGATGGCAGTCGGTCGTCGGCCGCCGATCAACTGCATTCGGCCGGGGTGATCATGGGGCACGTGGCCAACCTGATTTCGGCCGGGCACCAGGCCATCGTCGTGCACGGCAACGGGCCCCAGGTGGGGTTCACCCTCTTGCGTTCGGAGCTGTCGCGAGCGCAGGTGCCGGAGGTTCCGCTCGATACGGGGGTGGCCGAGACGCAGGGGGCTATCGGTTACAACCTGCAGCAGGCCCTGGGCAACCACCTGCGGCGACGCCGGCTGCCCGTCAGGGTGGCGTCGGTGCTGACGCAGGTCGTGGTGGATCCGGACGACCCGGCATTTTTGATACCCACCAAACCCATCGGACCGTTCTATTCAAAAGAACAGGCTCGCCAGCGACGGGAACGGGATGGCTGGGACGTGATGGAGGATTCGAATCGGGGCTGGCGTCGAGTCGTGCCGTCGCCAGCCCCCATCGACATCATCGAACTGGATGCCATCAAAGGGCTTCTCGCGCAGGGGTGGTCGATCATCTGCGTGGGCGGGGGTGGTATTCCCGTCGTGCGAGACAGCCATGGCGACCTGCTGGGCAAGGCGGCGGTCATCGACAAGGATTTCGCCTCCAGCCTGCTGGCTCGGGAACTGAAAGCAGACGTCTTCATGCTGGTCACGGCGGTCGAGCAGGTCTACCTGCACTTCGGTACCCCCCGCCAGCAGGCGCTGCGTCAGATCAACCTGGAGCATCTCAAGCGGTACATTGCTGAAGGCCACTTCAAACCAGGCAGCATGCTGCCCAAGATGAAGTCGGTGGAGGCCTACCTGGAGGGCGGGGGCCAGGAAGCCATCGTCACCAATATCGAATCGGTGGAGAAGTCGGTAGCGGGAACGGCGGGAACCAGAATCATCCCGTGACACAGGGATAATGTTACGGGGAAGTGCCTGGAATGTGGTAAAGTCATTCCAGACAACAAATTCTATTGTGGAACGGAGTGTGCCCTGCAGCATGTGGAAAGAATGCGTGGGCGTCCGCGATAACAATACTCTCCATTACTGCGTCAGCGGTCCTGTACGAAGAACGTCCCGGACATGGGCCATGGCGACGTGCACGTAAACGTGCAGGCCGTTCTGGGTCAGAGACCAGAGGGTATGGGTCACCCAGTAGTCCTTCTCCACCAGGGCGACCGGCACGTGTAGCCTGTCCGCGACAATCGATAGAAGACTGTCGTATTGCGGGTGCTCGTGAACCAATGTCATAGTGTCTCTCGGACGACCGCAAGGTTCGCTTTACCGTTTGCAAGCGGAGTTCGAACCGTTGCCCCCCGATCGGCACCTCGCCAGTTGGTCGCGCAGGCCTTTCAACGCTTCCGCTCTAAACGGGCAGACGTGGCGCCAATATGTGATGAAGGGGACGGATCAAGCTAGCGAAGCGCTCACCGCCAGGCTCCGCCAGCGCCGCACCATGCTAATCTGCTCGGTTGTCTCAGGTGATGCTTCCGCCGCCTTGGGATCGGTTCGTCGCAGATACTGTACCATCTCCAACGCGAACTCCCCGGTCGCCATCCCGTGCCGCGCCAGCCAGCACCAATGACGGTCCCCGTACGCCCGCGACCTCCCCAGCAATGCACGTACACCGGCCGCCCCTGGTCCAGCGACCGGTCGATGGTCATCAGGATGCGCTCCATCAGCTCATCATCCGGCGCCGTCCCGTCCTTGAACCCAAGCTCATGGTACTCAACCGGCACTGGCCCGGCCAGCGCCTCCCATTCCGCTCGATAATCGGGCAGCGCCACGCCAACGGTATTGGATTCCCCAGGCTCGGTCAGGTTGATCACCGACCGGATCCCGACTCTCAGGAGACCCTCCAGGTTCTGCTGCCGCATCTCCGGCTCCCGACTGGCGGGAATGCACCCCGCCAGAAGCCGTCCCGGCACCACCCAATACGACCGCGCAAACGGAATGACCATTGCTATCAGGATAGCATCATGATTGCCACCTAATCCACCCTACTCCCGTTCGGCGTCGCACAGGGCTACTACCCGAGGTCTACTTCTTCGCCAAAGAAATCAGCGAACAGGGACTGTCTCTCCATAGGGTGACCAAGATCATCAACATGTTGACGCTTGAGTTCCGATAGGATGTTATCGCGCATATGAAGCTGCCAAAGTCACTTGCGTCCTCACCTTCGTACCGAACGACCCCGCTTAGTACGTAGCCTCGCGGTTTCAAGATCTTATCGACGATATACTGGATCCACTCCTCCGGGTACTGAAACTTTTCCAGTTGGTTCCATTGGATACTCCTCCCGTCTTGGCTTGGGATCCAGTGGCACCACAGGCTTGGCTGAGTGCGCGGTGGACGATCATGGTGGATGATTGTCGGGTCTTTCGCGCGTGGAAGGCGCAACGAAGATACATCAATTTGCCCTTCGCCATCTACCTAGAATTCGCCCTCATCGCCATACTCCGGGCCCACATTTCGGGCCATCCGCCGGGTCTGAGAAAGCTTCACCAGAAATTCGTACGTCTCGTCATCCAAGGGCCTGTCTAGTTTGAAGACACCACCAAAGGCCGTACTGCATCCCACAAGCTCCTCCATCCGTGCTCGAGACCGCCTTCCCTCCTCCTCCTGGCTACCCTTCTCATGCCCATCGTCGGCCGTGCCCCCAAGCCCCGCCCCGCCGGCTGGGAGTACAAGATCGCCGACATCGACGACCTGGCATTCGATACCCAGATGGCCGCCCTCGGCGCCGACCACTGGGAGCTGGTCTCCGCCCGCCGCGCCAGCAGCGGCGGCACAGGGTCTGACAGCAAGTTCGGCTACCAGTGCATCTTCAGGCGCCCCAAGGAATGACGGGCCACCACGACACGATATGGCACAGCTCCCCGCTACCATGGGACCGCCTCCAGCCATTACTAAAGGAGCCCTTCGTGTCCCACCGCCGTGTCTCCAGGTTGACCCTGGCCTTGTCCATCCCGTGGATGCTGGCCCTCCTGCTCATCCCCTGCTTGGACCCGGCCACCTCCGCCGCCTGGCCCAACCAGACCGTCACCGTCTATCCCAAGGCCGCCACCCCGGACCGCGCCCCGACCCGCTCCGGGCACGCCAGCGTCAAAGGCACGCTCACCTATTACTTCAACGACAACTATGGCGAGAAACCCGACACCGGCGCCCGCATCTGGCTCGGTGCCGGCGCCGTCCCCTCCATCGCCACCACCCGCGACTTCGCGGACTTCACCGCCCACGCCTA
>DASYBA010000476.1:0-5171 GCA_036501005.1 Candidatus Xenobia bacterium
ATCGACGAGTCCGAGCTTGCGGGCCGCCTGCGCCCGGACCCGCTTGCCGGTCAGGATCATGTCGAGGGCGGCCCGCAGGCCGACGAGTCGAGGCAACCGTTGTGTGCCCCCCGCCCCGGGCAAGAGGCCGAGCTGCACCTCGGGCAGCGCGAGCACCGTGTCCGGGCTATCGGACGCGATCCGTCCAGTGGTGCACAGGGCCAGTTCCAGCCCGCCGCCCATGCAGGCGCCATGGATGGCCGTCACCGTGGGCACCCGCAGATCGGCAATGCGAGACAACACCCGTTGGGCCTCCTGAGAGCCCTTCTCACCCGCTTCCGCCGTCTTGATGTCGGCGAACATGTCGATGTCGGCACCCGCCATGAAGCCTGTCGTTTTCTTGCTGATGATGACGAGGGCCCGCAGGTCGGGTTTGTTGGCCAGATCCGCCAGGGTGCTGTCGAGCCCCTCGAACATGGTCTTGGAGAGGACGTTCAGTTTTGAATCCGGCGTATCGATCCAGAGGGTGCCGATGCCATCGGCTTCCATGTCGACAGACCAGCCAGGAATTGTGGTGAGGACTTGCATCAGTTTCGCTCCAGAATCATGGATGTGCCCATGCCGCCGGCCGCGCACAGCGTGACCAGGGCGAACTGTCCTTTGACGCGGGCCAGCTCTCGCAGGGCGGAGATGACGAGGCGCCCCCCGGTGGCGCCGAAGGGGTGGCCGAGGGCGATGGACCCGCCCGAAGGGTTGAACCGATCCGGCTCGATTTCGCCGACGGCCTTGCTACGACCCAGCTTGTCCTTGCAGAACTGCTCGGACGCCATGGCCTGGGTGCACGACAGCACCTGGGCGGCAAAGGCCTCGTGCATTTCGACGACCGACATGTCGGATAGAGACAGCCCGGCCTTGTCGAGGGCCTTGGGGGTCGCATAGGCGGGCCCCAGGAGAAGCTGGTCGTTCGGATCCAGGGCGGCATTGGCATACGCCTTGATAAAGCCCAGCGGCGTGTAGCCTAGCGACTTGGCCTTCTCTTCCGACATCAACAGAACCACCGAGGCGCCGTCGGTCAAGCCGCTGGCGTTGGCCGCCGTGATGGTGCCGTAGCGCTTGTCGAATACGGGTGGGAGGGTCGACATGGCGCTGATGTCGGCATCGGTGCGCACCGTATTGTCTTCGGTCACCGGCTTCATGCGGGGGGGCGGGAACGTGACGGCAAGCTGGTCTTTGAACCGGCCCTCGGCCTGCGCCCGGGCTGCCTTCAGGTGGCTCTCGAAAGCGTAGCGGTCCTGCTCAATGCGGGAAATGTTGTTCTTGCGGGCCATGGCCTCGGCGTGCTGGCCCATGGTGAGCCCGGTGGACCACTCCGTCAGGTCCGGGGGCCGGGGCAACAGATCTTTCATGCTGAGGGGCTTGAGGGCGGCGACCCGGCCCTTGATGTCCCGAGCCTTTCGCATCTGCAGGAGGGAGTGGATGAGGGTGCGGGAGTAGGGCACCGGCACCGACGAGAGCGACTCGCCCCCGCCCGCCAGCACGCACTCGTAGGCGCCGCTCTGAATGCCCTGGGCACCGCAGATCATGGCCTGCACGCCAGAAGCGCACGCCCGGTTGAGGGTAAAGCCAGGAATGTCCCGCGGGAGACCGGAGGCAAGCACCACCTCGCGAGCCAGGTTGGGGGTCGAGGTGGACGCGATGACCGTCCCCATGATGACCTCCTCGACGACGGGGGTGGGCAGGTTGAGTCGTTCGACCAGTTCCCGGGTGGCGGCGACGGCCAGGTCGAGGGCGGTCATCTCTGCATAATGGGTCATGGCGCGGGCAAAGGGGGTCCGAACGCCGTCGACGATGGCGACGCGGCGCGGGGCAGGGGCGGCTTTGGGCATGCGACCTCCGAGGAATGGGGATGTTTACAGTGTAATCTTCGAGGCTCTCAAGCGGCGTCCTTCTCGAGCTTTTCCCGCATGCCGGGGGGAAAAGCGATGGTCGAGCCGGTCTGGTAGTCGTACCACACGCAGACCGTCGAGCCCTCGGCGATGAGCGTGCTTCCGGTGGTGATGCGGTAGCCCAGGGTGAAGCTCTTGGTGCCGAGGCGGGTCGGGCCTACCTCGATTTTGAGACGCTGGCCGAAAACGGCGCCTTGGCGATAGTCGCACTCGGCCCGGGCCACGATGAAGCCTATCTCTCCCAGCTTCTGCACGCCGGTCAGGTGCTGGAAATAGGCCACCCGGGCGATCTCGAAGTAGGTGAGGTAGACGGCATTGTTGACGTGACCGAAGGGATCCATGTCCCGCAGCCGCACGTCGATGACGACAGAAAAATTGAAAGCCATGCTGCACTTTTCGAGGCCCGTTAACAAAGCCTTTTCCTTCTGGTTCGCCCAGTCTCGAGGGGTGTTCATCGAAACCCGCTACAGTGCGGGTGGGAGGTGGGCGCCATGAAAAGATACTGCTGGAGCTACCGGGGGTGCGGCCGGCGCATGCCGACCTCGGAACGGCTGGTCGACCAGAAGCTGGGGACGGCCATCCAGGCCTGCCTGCGCCGGGCCGGGGTGCATCCGGCGCTGGTGCACGCCTTTCGTCGCACGTTTCTCCTGGTGACGCCGTTCAATCTTGAGACGCTGCCGTTGGCTCGACTGGCCGAGTGGCGCGCCGCCGTGGCCGAGGTGAGTCCGGAGGTCGCGATGGGGGAGTGGCTCCTCTCGACGGCCGAGGTTCTCATCGTGGAGAGTGAACTAGAGAGGCTCCTGGGGTAGTCGGCCGAACTTCTGCAGCATGCTCGAGCAGGGAGAAACGGTCGGGGGGCGCTACAAGGTCGAGCGCTCGTTGGGTCAGGGGGGCATGGGGAGCGTCTACCAGGCGCTCCAGTTGGCCCTCGAAAAGCCGTTTGCCCTCAAAGAGATGATCATCGAGATTCCCAACCCCGCGGTGCGGGCAGCCGCCATCGAGCAGTTCAAGACGGAGGCCCAGATTCTCCACGAGCTGGATCACCCGGGGCTGCCGAGGCTGTACGACTTCTTTGAAGACCGAGGTCGGCAATACCTGGTGATGGAGCTGATTCGAGGCCAGACGCTGGACAAGGTTGTATCGGAACGATCCGTCACCGAGGTGGAGATGCTGCGCTGGCTGCGGGAGATCTGCGAGGTGCTCCGCTATTTGCATACGCACGTCCCGCCAGTGCTGTTTCGAGACCTGAAGCCGTCCAACATCATGCTCACGCAAGAAGGGCATATCAAGCTGATTGACTTTGGTATCGCCAAGGTGGTCGACGCGCCCGACGAAGCCGCCCTGACTCGCACGGGCATTCGCGGCATGTGCACGCCGGGCTATGCCGCCCCCGAGCAATACGGCGGCGGTACCGACGAGAAGACCGACATCTACGCGCTGGGTGCGACCATCTACAGTCTGTTCACCCTGAGGGTGCCCCCGAGCTCTGTCGACCTGGCGTCCGGTCGGGAGCAGCTTCCGCCGCTGCAGAGCCTGCGGCCGGATATATCGGACATGACGGCTCAAGCCATCGCGTCGATGATGAGACTGAACCTGAGGGAGCGCCCGCAAGACATCCACCAGGTCATCGAGGCTCTCGGCTTCAACCGCACCACCGCGGCCATGGAGCCCATTCCCCAGACCCAGTCCCGATACTGGCTCGGCCCCTCGCTGACGCGCCTGGTGCCCGGCGCTGAACCCACGGTCAAGAAGAAGAAGAAGCGGCCGACCTGGCTGGTGGGGGCGAGTCTGGCGGCCCTGGTGGCGGGGGCTGCAGGGTGGCGAATGTCGCATCAACCGGCCAAGGCTGCGGCGATTGCCCCCCCGTCCGCCAGCTCCACCGCAAAGCTGGTGATCGTGGCCACGCCGGACGACGTGGTGTTAACCGATAACCAGGAAAAACGGGGCTATGTGGGCCCCGGCATTCCCATCGACTTCTCGAACGGGCACCACGTCCTGGCCTTTGGGCGGGTCGGGTATGTATCGGAGACCCGCGAGATCGACGTCAAGGGCGGGCAGGCCCTGGTGGCGGGAAAGTCCAGCGAGGACCTGCACGTGTCCTTGAAACGCAAGATCCATCTGATGGGTACGGCGCACGCTCAAGTGTCCGTTGATGGGACCCGCCGCGGCGAATTGCCGCGGGACGTGGAGTTGACGGAGGGACCCCACATGGTTGAGGCTAACCGGGCAGGCTTCTACCGGTGGAAGAGGAGGGTGATGGTGGCTTCGGATCGTCCCGCCGAGGTCCAGATAGAGCTGCAACAGATACCAGTACCGAGCCACGTGGCTCGCTATCCGCACGTTTACCGGCGTCGTCCCGCGTCCACCCGCCATCACCGGGGCTCCTGGTGGGGGCCGGTCCATATCCCTCTTTAATCGGACTTTGGTCGGACACCCGAATCCTCCCCGGTACCGATGTTCAGGTCGGTTCTGAGTGGTATACTGATGGTATGAACGCGCTCTTGAGCATGACCCAGGGGACCCGCATGGTGGAGCGCTGGACCGATCAGTGCACGCACTGGATTGGTCGCCAGTTGACATCGACCGGTACCCAGTACTATGCGTTCCAGGATGAGGAGGCCGCGTCGGCCTGGCTCGACAGCGGTCAGTTTCTTGGCGAGGTTCGCCCGCTGTCTTTCATGGATGCTGCCCGAGGCTGCGAGTGTCATGCTCGCTACCGGGTGGTGGTGGCCCGCGGAAGAGGAGTCCATCCCGCGGTCTGAGAAGCCTGGCGCCCTCGATTTTGAAGCAGGAGGGCGGGTATGTTCAAACATGTAGACTACACCATGGTGATGGTGTCCGACATGGCAAAGTCGGTGGCGTTCTATCGGGACGTGATCGGGCTGAAGCTGAAGATGGAATCTCCCGAGTGGACGGAGTTCGATACAGGGGTGAACGTTCTGGCGCTGCATCATACGAGCGGGAAGGCACCCGCTCCGCATCAGGGGCCGCCGCAGGCTGGCACGTGCAGTATCGGATTCAGCGTGGAGGACCTTCACCACACCGTGGAGGCCCTGAAGAAGAAGGGGGCGCACTTCGTGATGCCGCCTACGGAGCGGCCTGAAGAGGGCATTCACCTGGCGGTCTGCGTCGACCCCGACGGCCTGGGTATTTCTTTCGCCCAGCCGCTGAAGAAGCCGGCCGGCAAGCACTGATTATCCGTCGGGCTTTGGAATACCGTTGAAGCAGGCTGAGGACGTCAGCCTG
>DASYBA010000477.1:0-11502 GCA_036501005.1 Candidatus Xenobia bacterium
TGAGGGCGGCTTCCTTCTGGGCCTCGGTGACCAGCCGTTCGGTCTTGATCTTGGGATCATGGACGAGAACGGTATAGCCGCTATGGAAGTCGATGGTGTCGACGATGCCCAGCTTGGCGGCTTCTTCCTTGACGATGTTGCCCAGCTTCTGCAGAATTCGATACGAGATGAGCTTGAGGTCGTACGACGAGAACTTCTCCTTGCGGCGGGGCGGTGAGAAGAGGAAGACGACAAAGTAGTCGGCGCCAGGGCCACCAACCGCGACCAGGTCCTCGTCGCGGAACAACTTGCCCCGCTGCTCGTCGAAGGTCTCGCCCAGCGCCTTCAAGATCTCGTTGCAGGCAGCCTTGCCGTACTTGATCTGGAGATTGCGGAAGCCGACCACGTCGAAGAACAGGAATCCGGCTTCCTCCCGCTTCTTCAGCTCGCTGCGGACACGGGGGTAGATGGCCGACAGCACCGGCAACCCGGTCAGCTCGTCGACGGCGCTCGCCGGGATCTTCCGGGACTTTGGGGTGGCCGTGCTAGCAACAGACATCGCTTCTCCTTGGGGGCTTCAGTGGCTGCCCTGGATGTTTGAGGCGGGACGCTCCCGGTCCTGCCGCGTGTGCCTGCGTCATGTCTGCGCCCATTGTTGGCGTTATGGCGTTGTCACGCCGGGGTGGCGTGTATCGAATGGGCCAGGAGGCGGGCCAGGGTGGGATAGGCGATGGGGTCCACCGTGTGGAGGAGGTCCTGGCAGCAGGTGGGAGAGTCGTCGGCCGTGCGCCGTATCGAAAACGACTCGGTGTGGGCGATCCAGGCCTCGGCCTCGGCAATGACCTGGCGGCGCACGACCTCGTCGGCGGGGAGCGGGCCTCCCGATCTGAGAAACGCCAGCCGGTGGCGCTCGAAGGCACGCCCGGGAAAGACCCGAAGAATGTCGAGGGTGTCGCACGCCTCGACGACGAGGGCGTTGAGATCGTCGGGCTTTCGCAAGGTGTGGACGATGAGACTGCCCACGTAGGCGGCGTAGGTCGGGGAAAGGCCGAGTTTTCCGGCGTGCTGGGCAGCGAGAGCGGCGCTCTGCGGCTCCCACTCGTCGAACCCATCGCCTTCCCGCCCCGCGTCGTGCCATGCCAGAGCCAGGCGGATGGCCAGCGGATCGAAGCGGCTGGCGGGCACGTCGAGTTGGCGGTACGCGTTGAGCATGACCTCGGTGAAGATGAGACAGCGGCTGACGTGCAGACAGCCGTGAGCGATGCGAGCCTCCGGCCCGCGACGGCCCGGGTAGGGCATCCGATAGACGGGCAGCACGTCGGGCTCCAGCACTTGGCGGACGAATCCCATGAAGTCTCGCGGCAGCATGAGGTGCATGCTTCCCGGCCCCTCGGTCCGGCCCCTGGCCAACCGGTAACAGGAAGTTAACGTGGCTCTGCCTCGCACGTAACGTGCCCCTGCTAGAATGGCTGCAAGATGAAGGCCACAGAGTTCAGACAATCGCACCAGGTGCTGCGGGAGATTCCCATCCTGCGGGCCGCCCGGGCTGAGGCGGGCAACAACAGTTGGAGCATCACCGACGTCGTCGACTTGAACGACAACGGGCAGATGGACATGGCGCCCATGACCGTGTCGTGGGGTGACCGGCGCCTGCGGGGCATCGTCGACCGCACCCAGACCAAGGAACCAGTGCTGCGCACCACCGACGGAGGGCCAGCGACCGCCACGGACCGCATCCTCCAAGCGGCTAGCCGCACGGGCAGTCAGATGGTCTTCAGCAACGACCTGTCCCGCATTCCCCTGACTTTCGAATCCCGCAGCTACACCGTCAGTGAGGGAGGTCGAGCGCAGCGCGCCCACCAGACCCAGACGCCCTTGAACGAGTGGGTCCAAGAGTTCGCTGCGCGCATGCCCGAGGCGGGTGGTCTGCGCGCCGCCTTCGACTGCAGCCAACCCGACCAACCCAAGCTTCTCCTCTACAAGGCGGACTAGCCGCGGCCCGACGCCGCTCCCACGCCCACGCACCGCCTCTGGTCGCCTGACGATATCCCGCTATTGGAGCCGCAGAGGCCTGATGCGACCATCCCCGAAGGTTGCCGGAAAACGGCTTTCGGCGGGCTCGAGTCGAATGACCGACCGATGATGGACACCATTGAACGGATTGACGGCAAGGTCGTTGTCAATCTCCGCGGTCTGCTCCAGGGTGAGGGCGCTGTAGTGATTGTGCCCCAGGACGCGGGTGTGGTCTACACTCAGCAGGCCGCGGGCTTGTCCCGCATTCAGGTAGAGCTGGAGGGCTGGGCCATTCCGACTCGGGTGCCCCGAGACATCGTCTTCACCGAGAGTCCGTCGGGCCGGCCCCCTCGGCATACGTGCTGGAACGGATTCGGTAGTCAGATGACTCCATCGGATGCAGAC
Source organism: Candidatus Xenobia bacterium (assembly GCA_036501005.1). GTDB lineage: Bacteria > Vulcanimicrobiota > Xenobia > RGZZ01 > DASYBA01 > DASYBA01. Next base: position 2,398 of record DASYBA010000477.1, read on the forward strand.
TGGCTGCAAAAGCTGTTCGAGGGACCTTTTGGGGGTGGTCCCTATCGGCTGGATCGAGCCCGGGCCGCCCACGCCATGGAGGGGTGGTTGCCCGTCCTCGTCGACGTCGGAGGGGTGGACACCCAGGCGTGGCTGGCCTACGAGAACTGCCACTGAGGTTACCCCGGGCGGGAATCAGCGGTAGGCGGCGGCCTGGATGTTGTACATGTCGGCGTAGTGGCCCCCTTTGGCCATGAGCTCGTCGTGCGAGCCCACCTCGACCACCTGGGAGCCATTCAGCACCACGATGAGGTCGGCCATGCGCACCGTGGAGAAGCGGTGGGAGACCAGGACCGTGATGCGGCCGTCCCCAGCGTCCCGGCGCGCCCCTTCGGCGTAGCGCTCGAAGAGGGCGTGCTCGGTCTCGGCATCCAGCGCCGAGGTCGGTTCATCCAGCACCAGCAACAGGGGACGGTCTCGCATGAACCCCCGGGCCAGCGCCAGCTTCTGCCACTGGCCGAAGCTCACCTCGACCCCGTTCGGCCAGGTGGGCCCCAACTGGGTGTCGAGGCCGCCTGGGAGCTTGTCGACCACGTCCCCGGCCCCGGCCCGTTCGACGGCCGTCTCTACGGCAGGTTGGTCGTCCAGGCGGGGCAGGTCGCCCACCCCGACCGTCTGGCGGGCGCGAAATTCGAAGCGGAAGAAGTCCTGGTAGGCGCCGGCCATGCGGGCCCGCCAGGCCTCGGTGGGAATGCGGGCCAGGTCTGTGCCATCCAGCGTAATCGCCCCCCCGGTGGGCTGATAGAACTTGGAGAGAAGCTTGACCAGGGTGGTCTTGCCCGCGCCGTTCTCCCCGACGATGGCGACGACGGTGCCAGCCGGGAGCCGCATCGTCACGTTTTCCAGCACCTTGCGTTCGGTGCCTGGATACGAAAAACTGACCGACTCGAACCGGATGCCATCCTTCAGGCGCTCGGGGACGGGCTGATCGGCCGCTTGCTCGAGACTTGCGGCGTAGTCTTCGAGCCAGGCCAGGCGGCGAGATCCATCCATCCAGATGCCGCGCAGGAAGCCGATTTCGCCCACGGTCGCGCCGACGTAGGCCGACAGACGTGCGCCCGCCGCCAAGACCAGCAACACGCCCGCCGCGGCGACGTGGACGACGTTGGCGACATAGACGACCCCACCCACATAGGCCGCCCCGAAGAGGGCCCACGCCGCGGTGTGCCAGGCCGCCGATCCCCACCGGGTCTCGGCCACGGGGCCATACCACTGCTCCCACGCTGCCCGGCGCTCCGCCGCCAGATGAGCCCCGATGCCGGTGACCCGAACCTCCTTGCCCGGTGACGCCGTGGTGGCCGTGGTGAACAGATGGCGGGCCAGTCGGCTGGCCGAGGCCCCTTTCTCATACGCGGCCCGTTCCACGGCAGGGCGCCACGTCGACGTCAGTACGGGAGGCAGAGCAAACACGACCAGTAAAATCAATATCGGATGCACCGACATGAGCAGTGCGATGGTGACGCCCAGGCGAAAGAACCAGCCAAAAGTGGAGAAGAGCGACATGTACATGTGGTCGAGCACGAACACCTGATCGCGCAGGACCGACAGACGATTGAGGTAGTCGGGCCGCTCCTGGTGGGCAATGGTCGAGACGGTGGCTTGCAACCGCGCCACGTGGGACTCCAAGGCAATGGTGATCTTGTCCCGGAAACGCCGCTGAACCCGAGTCGATACGATGCGCAGGAACCAGGTGGCCACGCCGGACAGGGCCAGGCCTACCGCGGCACCTTCGAGGAGCCCCTCCCGATGCTGCAGGACGCCTTCGCCCAACAGCATGAGCCATAAAGCGATGAGGGCATCGGGCAGCGCCGACACCAGCGACAAGATGAACGACGCCAGGATGAGGCCGGGCTCGTGTCGATAGCCCAGCTTGCACAACCGCCACATGGACGGGATGGCGGGAGGCAGGCCCTCAGAGCTTCTCCAGGACGTCATAGACCATCTCCTCCTCTCCTTCCAGGCTGCCCCCGCCCTCGAAACGACGAGCCTGCAGATCGAACATGGTTCGATAACGGCCATTCTGGGCCATCAGCTCGTCGTGCGTGCCCAGCTCGATGACCCGCCCGTGCTCGAGCACGCAGATCCGGTCGGCGTGCCGCACCGTGGAGAAGCGGTGCGATATGAGGATGGTCGTGCACTGGCGGGTCGCCTTGAGAATCCGTTCGAAGATTTCGGCTTCACCGCGGACGTCAAGCTGGGCGGTGGGCTCGTCCAGCAAGACCAGACCTGCGCCCCGCCGCACCGCGCAGAGCGTGCGAGCCAGGGCGACTCGCTGCCACTGTCCGCCCGACAGGTCGGTGCCGCCGTCGTAGCCTTTGGCGAGAATCGTGTCCAGGCTGGCCAGGTCGGCCGCACCAGCTTCTGCCAGGGCTTTTCTGATGTCGTCGTCGGGGGCCCGTCCCAGCCCGACGTTCTCCCGCAGCGAACGCTCGAGGCGGATGAAATCCTGGAACACGGCCGTGACCCGGTCTCGCCAGCCGAGGATGTCGAACTGGCGAATGTCGACCCTGGCAGCCTCGATAGTGCCTTGCTGCGGGTCGTACAGGCGGCACAAGAGTTTGGCCAGGGTGGTCTTGCCCGCACCGTTCTGGCCCACGATGGCGAGCGACGAACCGGGCGGAATCGTCAAATCGAAATGCTCGAGCACGGGTTTGTCGGCGTTCGGATAGGTAAACGACACGTCCCGAAAGCGCAATTCGCCGATGGTGGTCGGTTGCTGGGATCCTGACGGCAGGGCGCCCTGGGCCGCCATGGCCGGTTCCAGCCGCAGGACGGCGGCGACGGGGGCCGCCGATCCGTCCAGGGCCCAGTTCAATCCGCCAAAGGCGATACTGGACGTGCCGATGGCGGCCTGGGCGTAGATCACCATGGTGCCCAGATCGAGGCCGGAGTGGGCCAGCAACCAGAAGAACCAGACGTTGGCCAAGCCGACCATGAGCAGGCTGCCCAGCACCGAGCGTTCCCGCAGCCGGGTGGCCTCGTATTGCAATTGGTGCAATCGGGTGCGACGACTGATGAAGCGCTCCAGCACCCAATCGGCCAGCCCGAACACCCGCAGCTCCTTGGCGGCGGGCGGATCGACCGCCAATCGATAGGCGTACTCCGCGTCGCGGCGTGCCGAACGCACCTCGTCGGTGTTGCGGTCCTTCCAGACGCCGCTTTCCTTGAGGAGCCAGTGGGTCGAGGCCCACGCGCCGCCCAGCAGGAGGGGAGCCCACCAGGTGTAGGCAAACAAGATGCAGCCGGTGGCGAGACCTCCGATCATGTCGACCAGGCCCGTCGCGATGAAGTCCATGCTGATGGAGAGGGGCGGCCCCGTCATGCCGAGGTCAAAGTCTCGGGCGACGGTCAGGTCGCCGGCGAGCTTGGGATCCTCGAGATGGCCCAGCCCTGGGGGTTCGACACACGCGTGCGTGAGCCTGTCGTAGAGCCATGCCGCGGTGCGATCGCCCAGGTTGGAGCTGATGGCGTTGTGAATGGGATTGAGCACCTGCATCAAGACAAAGACGGTGCCCAGCCAGGCCAGCCCGGAGACGAGATCTTCCTGCCGCTGCACCGCGCCGACCAGGCGCCCCATGGCGATGGCGAAGGCGGCCGGGAGCAGCCCCCGCAGCCAGACCCCCAGCCACCACGCCGCCGCCAGCGGGCGGTCGGCCGAGTTCAGCGCCTGAAAGAACTTGCGCTCAGTCTGCAGCATGCCCGAAGGTTCGGAAGAACTCCGCTATCTCCGCCTTCGACCGATGCCCGCTGGCCACGCCGATGGTGAACTCGTAGAGAGCGTCGGGATCGGCATGCAATTGGACCCCTGATCTCGGGCTAAAACCGCCCTGTCGGTTTTGAAGGGCTGATAAAACCGCCAGGACGGTTTTACGCCCGTCGGGGGGAGCAGAGGCGCCGACGCATTACGCCGTGGCCAGCGTGAACGTGAAGGTTGTCTGCTCGCCGGGGGTGCTTTCCGCCCGCAGGTCGGAACCGAAGTGGCGCAGGATCTCGCGGCTGATGGAGAGCCCCAGGCCCGTCCCCCCGAGCTGCGCCGCGGGCCCCTCTTGCACTCGATAATATCGCTCGAAGATTCGTTCGATATGGGCGGCGGGGATGCCGATGCCATTGTCCTCCACCCGTACTTCCACCGCCGAACCTTCCACCCGCGCCACGACCTTGACGGTGCCCCCGCCCCCCTGTCGAATGGCGGAGAACTTGATGGCGTTGTCCATGAGGTTGGTGAGCACCTGCTCCAGTTTCGCCTCATCGGCCATGACCGACGGCACCTTGCCCGGTACCTCGCTCAGCAACCGCACCCTCTTCTGCTCGGCCAACGGGCGCATCATGAGCACGACCCTGTCCAGGCTGGGCCCCACCAGCACCGCATGGGGCGGCGGCGGGGCAACGGGCGGCGCCGTCGCCTCGTTCAGGCTCATGATCAACCGCACCATGCGATTGCTTTCATGGTTGATGACCTGCAGGAACTTGCGGGTCACGTTCGGATCGGCCATGGCGCCTTCCAGCAGCGTCTCGACAAACCCCTTGATGGACGTCAGCGGGGGGCGTAACTGGTTCGACACCGTGCCCACCAGGTCACTCACGTGCTCTTCGATGCGATGCAGGGCGGTCAGGTCCCGCAGCATGCCGGCGGCCCCCGTCAGGCGCCCGTCGTCATTGCGTACCGGCGCCACCGACCCCGAGAAGATGCGGCCGTCGGCGAACGTGTAGGTACTTTCCCGCGCCACCGGCTTGGACTCCTTGATCATGGCGATCAAGGCCTTGCTGAATTCGCTCATCGGCAGACAGTCCCACACTCGGCTCCCGATGACCCGCCCGATGGGCACCCCGAAGACCTGCGCCGCCGCCTCGTTGTAGACGTGGACCTTGCCGTCCTTGTCGATCGCGATGACGGGATCCGACAGCATTTCGAGCAGAAAGTCTGTCAGGATCCCGCCGATCTTTCGCGGCAACCGTTATTCCTTTTCTTCGTACTGGAACTTGTACCCGATGCCGTGCACCGTCTTCAGGTAGCGAGGTGACGCCGGATCGTCTTCGATCTTCTGCCGCAGGCGCCGCATGTGCACGTCGACCGTACGGGTGTCGCCCAGGTAGTCGTAGCCCCACAACTGCTCCAGCAGGAAGTCCCGGGTGAAGACCTTGCCCGGGTTGGTGCACAGGAGCTTCAACAGGTCGAACTCCTTGGGCTTGAGGTCGACCTCCTCGCCTCGCAGCCGCACCTCGTGCTTGATGAGGTTGATGGTGAGATTGTCAAAGGCCAGCTCGTCCTTCTCCTCCTGCTTGGAAGAGGTACGACGCAACACCGCCTTCACCCGGGCCACCAGCTCTCGGGGGCTGAACGGCTTCGTCACATAGTCATCAGCCCCCAGCTCCAGACCGAGGATCTTGTCGATCTCCTCGCCCTTCGCCGTCGCCATGATGATAGGCGTCTTGGTCTCCTTGCGCAGCGTGCGGCATACCTCGAGCCCGCCCTGGCCAGGCAGCATCACGTCCAGGATGATGAGGTCGGGGCGCTCGCCCTTGGCCACCGTCACCGCCTCGAACCCGTCGTAGGCTGTGATGACCTCGTAGCCTTCCTTCTCCAGGTTGTACTTTACCAGCTCAACGATGTTGCGCTCGTCATCGACGACCAGAATCCGTTCCTTGCCCAAGAGGCCTTCCTCCTACTGCTGATCACTCTCCGCCCTCCCGCCAGGGCGGACGGGGCTCAGAGTTGTCACCGGTCTTGCGCCGACACTTCAAAGAACCGCCGACCACTCCTGCTTGCGTCGGCTCAGGACGTCAGCACGCAAGTGCTTGCCAACCGCCCCGTATTACGCCGATCCCGACGAAACGAAAAAAACAGGTCTGGCCGGCACGCCGTACAAAGTCGGCTGACGGCGATGCGATGGCGTGGAATTCCAGAACGCTCCAGCAGCCTCGCATTCAATTCCCACAGGTCTACCGTCCATTTATTGGATAATTTTCTAACCAGATCCTCCCACTGCGGGTACCGGGCAAGCACTTCGCCTGCCACGTCCCAGTCCACTTCGAAGCAGCACGGCCCGATGCTGGAGCCGACGCCCGCCAGACAGGACGTCGGCACGGCTCCGAACCACTCGACCATGGACCGCACGGTGGCCCCCGAAACGTCCGCCACCGTGCCTCGCCACCCCGCATGCACCAGGCCCACGCAACGCCGCGACGGATCCAGGATGAACACCGGGCAGCAATCCGCATAGTACAAGGTCAGGGGCACGCCGGGGACGTCCGTCACCACGGCGTCTGCCAGCGGCAAGCCTTCCGTTGGGACCGCCCCGGTGGCGTAGTGCACCTGGTTGCCGTGCGCCAGCCCGACCGAGTCGACCAGCGAGAGTCCCGTGGCCGTCTCAAAGCGCCGCCGATTCTGGCGCACATTGGTCTCGTCGTCTTTCGTCGTCAGGCCGAGGTTCAGACCGTCGAAGGGCGCCGGGCTGACGCCGCCCCGGCGGGTTGAAAAAGCGTGCCGCACCACGCCTGTCTCGTCCAGGGAGGGAAAGCTGAACCAGGGCACCTCGGCCTCATGCAAGGTCGTGCTCAACGGACGTTCGCCACCGCCGCATCGGCTTCGGCCGCTGCTTCCAGCGACTGGTCGTGACGGGTGGCCCTCTCGGCCAGGAGTGCCGTCATGCGGGACTCACCCTGCTCCCGCTCCTTGACCAGGCGAGCATGCAACGTCGGCGTCTGCACCACGCTCCAGGGCTGCACCTCATCGACCGGCCGATCTCGATACATCAGGTCTTCCAGGTCCAGGCCATGCTTGGCGCAGGCCCGCTTCCAGGCGGTCGTCGTGTTGTTCCAGACCACCTCCGCCAGCACCGGCCCGATACGGCGGTCGGCCCGGGCCAGCAAGGCCTGGATGGTACACCAGCGCGGGCTCTCCAGGTGCAGGTCGAGTCCCTTCTCGTGCCCCAAAGCTGCCCGCACCCGGGCCATCTTGCCCTCGATGACGCTTTGTCGATCGGGGGCGTACCACTGGAACGGCGTGCCCCCCTTGGGCACGAATTGGCTCATGCTCACTTGCAAGCCGGCACCCGCCGGTCGGATCAGCTTCAGGCAGTCCCGAATGATGCGTATCGAATCATCAACGTTCTGTTCGGTTTCCTTGGGCACACCCGCCATGAAGTAAAGCCGGAAGTTTCGCACGCCACCCTTGAGGCCCCGTTCCAGCGCCCGCACCAGGGCGTCATCTTTCATGCGCTTGTTGATGAAGAAGCGGAGGCCCTCGTCCCCGGTCTCCGGCGCCAGGGTCAGGGTCTCCTGACCGCTCGCGGCAATCGCCTCGATGATCTCGTCCTTGAGGCTGTCGGCCCGCATGGAGGCGAACGCTATCGATTTGGCCCCATGACTGAGCAGACGTCGAACCAGCTCGGGCATCTTCGGATAGACGTTGACGACGGCGCCCAGCATGCCGAACCGATCGGTGTGTTTCAGGCCAATCTGGGCCGCCTCCCACAACAGCTCCAGGTCGCGCCAGCGATTGGGGGTATAGACGTATCCGACGACGCAGAACCGACACATGTAGGGACAGCCCCGGGAGATCTCCAGCAGGAAGGAGCGGCGGAACTCGGTGTGCTCGGTCAGGATGGCGCTGTGGGTGACGAAGTCCAGTTTGGGCACGGCCAGCCTTTCCACGCTGGCGGAGGCAGGCCCGGTCGGCTCAAACGACAGGAGGCGCCCACGTTCGTCATAGGTCTGTCGATAGAGCGACGGCACGAAGACGCCCGGCAGGCGGGCCAGCGCCTCCAACAGCTCGCCCCGACTGCGCCCTCGATGCTCGCGGAAGGTCTCGACGACGGCGACGGCCGCCTCCTCGCCCTCCCCCACCACGAAGGCGTCGATGAAATCCGACAAGGGATCGGGGTTGAGAAAGCCGATGGCGCCCCCGGCGATGACCAGGGGATGGCGCTCGTCTCGCTCCGCCGTGCGCAGCGGCAGGCCGGCCATGTCGAGAATGCGCAGGACGTTGACGAAATCCAGCTCATACGAGATGGACAACCCGACGATATCGAACTCCTGCAAGGGGCGCTGGCTTTCCAGCGAGAACAGGCTGCCGCTCTTCTTGCGAACCTCGTCCAGGTCGTCGGGGTCCGGCAAGAACGCCCTCTCGCAGACGATACCGGGTTTGCGGTTGAGGTAGCCGTAGATGGCATGCAGCCCCAGGTTCGACATGCCGACAAAATAGGTATTTGGATAGCACAGAGCGAACAGGACGTCACCGCCGCGGGTCGGTGGAAAGAGGTTGGTTTCAGAGGCGACAAGCCGTTGCGCCTTCTGGATGAGGTTCCAGGTCACAAGACGATGGCTTTCGAGTATCCCCTGAAATTCCCTGTATGATCCGAGTGCGGGTGGCTGTGGTGGTCCGCCAAGGTGAGCGCGTCCTTTTGGTTCGACACGAAAAGGAGGGGCATGCCTACTGGCTCTTGCCAGGCGGGGGCATCGAGGTGGGTGAAGCCATTCACGATGCCGCTCGGCGGGAACTGCGAGAGGAGACGGGCCTGGCCGGCGACATCGAGCGGCTGCTCTGGTTGTCGGAAACGCTGGCGCCGGACGGTAGTCGCCACATCCTCCACCTGACCTTCCTGGCGGGCCCGTCGGCCGGCGAGGTGCGGGTGCCTGAAGATGAGCGGATCCGCGGCGCCGCCTTCTTTGGCGCCGACGAAGTCGAGGGGCTGGATCTGCGGCCGCCCCTGCAGCGAGAACTGGCGGAAGGGATTCGCACCGGCTTCGCCCAACCCCCGCAGTTCCTCGGCGCTCGCTGGGTACCGGAATCCCACGTTTCACCGCCGGGGCCGACAGGGTAGACGGTCAGGAAGGAGACGAATCCGCCGTGATATGGCTTGTCCAGAGTCGAGCGATGGGAGCCCTGATCCGCAACGCATTCCTGTTTGTGGCGCTGTTCGTCTTCCTCGGCGTGTGGCGGGCGGCAGCCTGTGCGCACGGCTTCCTCGTCGACGGCGAGGCGGGGCTCGACTGGATTCACCGCACCTTTCTCATCACTACCGTCTATACGTGCGGGTCAACCTTCATCTGCAACGTTCTGCATTA
>DASYBA010000478.1:0-2380 GCA_036501005.1 Candidatus Xenobia bacterium
GCCCTGTGCTGGACGAGGACCTTCTCCACCGAGCACTTGATCTCGGGCGCCTCGAAGAAGCTGATATCACCACTCAGGCGGAGGCACTTCCCGTCGACCGTGACCACGCCAGGAGTTTTCGCCTGACGGCTGCCTTTGACCCCCCGGCCCGCCCAAGTCCGCGGGGACGGCTCCAAGATGGCGTGCACCGCCACGGGTTTGAACCTTCGGCGCCGTTGGGTACGCGAGATTAGATATGATGATTGCGAGTTGGCTATTAAATAGACGGCTTGAGGCCGCCACATGGGGGCGTCTACGAGTCACCTACCCTGACGGCCACAGCCATTCTTACGGACCAGGCCCCGATATCGGGAGCCTCTTGATTCACGAGCCCAGGGTAGTTCGTCGCTTGCTGCTGGAACCGGAGCTGGGCTTCGGCGAAGCTTACATGGACGGTAGCCTGGAATTCTCCGGCGACCTCCAATCACTGGTCATGTTTGCGCATCGGAACTTCCCGGAAGCACGTCGCTCTGCGCCCAGGCGCGCAAAGCCGAGTCTCGATCTGGAACGGCAGGGGCGCGATATTCGTTTCCACTATGATCGGGGCAACGACTTTTTCCGCCTCTTCCTCGACCCGACTCTCACCTATTCGTGTGCCTACTTCGAGAAGCCCGGTGATAGTTTGGAACAGGCACAGAGAAACAAGGTTCGGCACAGCCTTCGAAAGTTGCGGCTGGCCCCGGGCGAGACCCTGTTGGACATCGGGAGTGGGTGGGGGCATCTGCTCTTGAGGGCGGCCCAGATCTATCACGTTGAGGCCGACGGTATCACTCTGTCACAAGAGCAGTTCCGGGAGTCCTCGAACCTTCTGCAGACGGCTCACGTGCCGGTGAAGATCTCGTTGGCGGACTACCGCAACTTTGCCGGCCGACCAGGCGGCTATGACAAGGTCATTACCATCGGCATGATCGAGCACGTCGGCCACTCCAATCTACCAACCTTCGTGGATCGTGTTACACAGTTTGTAAAGCCAGGCGGTCTGGCCTTGTTGCATTGCATGACGCATCCAATGGAAAACGCCCCCGACCCATGGGTAACTCGCTACATCTTTCCGGGCGGATACATTCCCTCCCTGCGAGAATTGATCCAGTTGTTCCCCCTTCGGGACCTTCACGTCTGGGACGTGGAGAATCTGGCCCCCCATTATGCTCTCACCCTGGACCGGTGGAGCGAGAACTTCGAACGGCATCTGCCGGAGGTGCGAGCGCTCTTTGCCGGTCAGGATGCGGAACGCTTCATCCGCATGTGGCGTCTCTATTTAAGGGGGGCCGCGGCCTCTTTCCGGTGCGGGTTGACTCACCTGCACCAGATTCTGGTGTCGCACGGGATGCCCCGCACCCTCCCCCCGACGAGAGCTGACCTCTATCAGGGGACGAAGGTGGCGGAGGAGCAACCTGTTGTGATGCCGTCAGTCAAGCCGATACAGCCGGCCCGACATGGTGAGATCAGCGATTGAGACGGGTCGACTCTTCGACCCGGGTCGTCGTGGTGGTGACATCCGGTTGCACGTTGGAACGATAGCGTGGGCCCTGGAGCGGGGCGTTCAACTGGACTCCCTGCACCGCCGCCGTCATGCCCAGGAAGCAGAAGGAATCGGCTACCCCGTACACGCCCAGGCAGAGAGCCCAAGCGACCACGGTCGCGCCGGCCGTCACGCCCAGCGCAATGCACAGGCCGATGGCTAGAGCCCCTGCCAGACCTGTGGCCGCCGACAACGGCGCAGCCTCCAAAGTCCCGGCCATGCCGAGCTCCAGAATCCCGGTGATGAGGGCCCAGGCGAACCATACCCACACCAGGCCCTCGGGTGAGTGGCTGAAGACGAGCGATACGATACCCGCAATCAGGGTGACGATCCCATCAGCGGTCAGCAGACCAAAAGTGTCGGCCCCGGCGGTTGAACTGATCCACGAACAAAGACCGTCGATGATCATGTAAATGCCGGCGAGCAGCGCCAGAGATGAAAAAGCGTACCTTGTCATGAACAAGGCCCAGATGCCGAAGACCAGCCCCACCAGTCCCTTGAGGGCCAGCCAACCGGCATTCCGGTTGAGCTGTGCGATATACATTGAATACTCCTTGGATAGAATCCCCCATTCCACCACCATGGTCGAACTCGGAATGTCAAGCACCCTGGCTGTGTCGCTTGAGGGGGTGCGAACACGGTCCTGGACGAGGCACTATCCTGCGACCAAGTGTCCAGGACGGTGGATCGCTGGCCGGAAACGATTCTATCCCCGCCTCGTCCGCCAGGAAGTCATCCCAGGCGGGTCTGCGGTTCTCATCGACTTCTCGCTCTCCGATACTGTTCTGCTGGCCGGGAAAGTCCTCCATTTCAAAGTCC
>DASYBA010000479.1:0-4752 GCA_036501005.1 Candidatus Xenobia bacterium
GGCTACGTGCAGACCAAGACGGGCCAGATGGTGTCGTTCTCCATCATGGTCAACCACCACCACGTCAGCCCGAACGCCATCCGAGCCTTCCAGGACGAAATCGTCAAGGCCGTGGCCCTGGAGAACCAGCAGATCTGACGCTCAGCGACTCCCCTTTGCCTCTCCCTCGGCGCAGCTTGATGATCTCCGCCAGAATCGCGACAGCAATCTCCTCCGGGGTTTCGGCGCCGATGTCCAAACCGATAGGCGAATAGACCTTGTCGAGTTGCTCGGCTGTCCAGCCCTCCCGCTCGAGGTCGGTAAAGACCGCTCGCACCCGCCGCTTGCTGCCAATCATGCCGACATAGCTCAACGGGTAGGGGAGGCAGACCCGCAGCGCCTCCTCGTCGTACTTGTGGCCCCGGGTCACCAGCACCACGTAGGTGCCTGGCTGGAGCGCAAACCCCCGCAGGTTGTCCGATACGGCACCCGACAGGACCGTGTCCGCATCTCGAAATCGCTCCACGGTTGCCCACTCGGGTCGGTCGTCGAGCACGGCCACCCGAAAGCCGAGGCGATGGGCGAACGAGACCAGCGGTTGCGCCACGTGGCCGGCCCCCACGACAATCAACAGCGGCGGGCGCTCGAGGCGCTCCAGGAACACTTCCTCGCCGTCCAGCTCCACCAGGCCGGTGCGAGGGTCCTCGACCAAAGCCTTGCGGCCGGTCTTGACCCAGGTGGCGAGGACCTGTCCGTGGACGTCCCCAAGAATCTGTTTCAAAAGCGCGGTATGCGATGGCTCCCACACGTCGACCAGCACATCCATCTTGCCACCGCAGATCTTCTCACCGCCCTCGTCGGCTGACTCCGTCAGGTCCACCAGCACCCGGCTGTTCTCGCCCGTGCGCAAGGCACGGCGGGCCTCGGCCCACACCTCGGCTTCGCCGCAGCCGCCGCCGATGGTGCCGAAGAACGAGCCGTCGCCCCGGATGACCATCTTGGCGCCCGCCTCCCGAGGGGTGGAACCTTTCGTCCCGACGACCGTAGCGACTGCGAAGCGCGTATCGGACAGCTCGCCCATGCGGGCGAACACCTCCCGCTTCTCCATCAGCTCGCCAGGAACATCATCACCACAAACGTCATGGTGTTTTGCAGCATGTGCATGACGATCGATGGGACCAACGAACCCGACTTCTCGTAGATGAGGCCCATGAAGCACGCCAGCACGAAGATGGGCAGAAGCCCCGGCAAGTCCGCGTGGACGATGCCAAAGATGAAAGCGCTCAGCACGATGGCCCAACTCGGCCGCATGGCCTTGCGCAGAGACGAGTACAGGACGCCCCGGAACATGAACTCTTCGAACAGGGGACCCACCACGCAGACCAACAGGAAGAACCCCACCAGCACCAGTCCGGTCGGCGGATGCTGGAAGAATGCGAACACCCCGTTCTCAGACGAAGGGACGTGCTTGAGCACCACCTGCAAGGCCAATCCCGCCACCACGATACACGGGACGCAACACAGGTACGTGACCACTCCGATGACAAGGCAGCGGCCTAGCCGGCGGGTGTGCACGCCCAGCATGGCGAGCTGTATGCCGGCCTGGCCCCGCAGCAGCAGGTAGACGCCTACCAGGCTGCTGGCGTACACCAAGGCCTGCACCATGAGGACGGCCGGAATGCTGTAGGAAGTCGCGCTCCCTCGGACTAGAAACCCATAGCCCACGCCAATGACGACGTCCAAGAGCATGAACAGGACAAAGGCCATCCAGCCCCGCGTCCAGTCCCACTCCCCATTCTCATCGGGCGTGCGCAGGTTGGCGAACTTGTGAATGAAAGGCGCCGCGATCAGCAGCAGGCTGCCCAGCGTCAACGCCATGAGAATGGCGGCTGCTCCGCCCCCAATGATATAGAAAGCGGACTGACCTTCGGCGCGCATCTCTTGTCGTAGCTGCTTCTCGCCGTCGGTGACCGGCCCCGGGTACTGTTGGTGCAGGCGCAGGATGAGGGCCGTATCGACAAACCACTTGCCGCCGTGGCCGCCCCACACGTCGAGCAGCCCGGCGGTCGTTTTCGGGCTGCTCAACTGCTGCGGATCGGCCGCGGGCAACAGCACCAGCCGGAGAGCGCCCACCGCAGGGGAGTCCTTGGGGGCATCGGTGGCGGCCCGATCCAGCAGGGACTTGACCTCGTCGGTCTTGCCCCGCTCGGCTTGGACGATGGCCAGCTTACACTGGATGGTCCAGTCGTGCGGCGATTCCTCGAGCGCCTCCTTGAGCATTTGGGCGGCTTCCGGCTGCAACTGGTCGAGCAGTCCCGCTTGTGCCACCGGGCCCAGCCCGGGGCTCTGTGTCAACGCCCGCAAATACTCGTTGAGCACGAGAAGCTTGCCGGCCGCGTTGGTGCGCATGGGATTGCCCGGCATGCCGCGCTCCTGGCGGGCCTGACCGACAGAAAAAAAACGTCCTCCCACGATGAGGACGAAGAAGACGACGGACAAGATCAGCAGGGGTCTGGGGCCCTTCGATGGGACCGGCGCAGCATCGCCGGTCCCCACCATGGACGCCTCCACGAGCTACCCTGAAGACCGCTCCGGATGGATGGAACGGGCGCAGCGGAACCCGTGGCTCGATCGGGAGCAGTGTGAAATCTCGCGGTGACGGTTGGCGCACCGGTTATTGAAGTGGTAGTTGTTCCAACTCCCGCCCCGGAAGACTTTGTACTGCCGGCCGAACTTGTCGGTCCAGAAGTCGCTGTCAGGGTACGGGTTGTAGTTGTCCTGGGTCCACTCCCACACGTTGCCCAGCATGTCCATCACCCCATAGGGTGAGGCGCCTTCGGGAAACGTGCCGACGGGAACGGTCGTGCGATAGCCGGATTCGTGGCAGTTGAGGCGGCTGGCATCCCACTTGTTGCCCCACGGATACTTGCGGCCATCGGTGCCGCGGGCTGCCTTCTCCCACTCTGCCTCGGTCGGCAGGCGCTTGCCCGCCCACTTGGCGTACTCGCAGGCGTCGTACCAGGTGACGTACACCACGGGGTGGCTTTCCTTGCCTTCGGTAAACTGCGAGCGCCAGTCGCCCTGCGCCTCGTATCGAGTCGCCTTGACGAAGGTCGCAAACTGGGCGTTGGTCACCGGGTACTTGTCGATAGCATAGCTGTCGAGGTGCACCACGTGCATGGGAGCCTCGTCCAGGAACCACGCCTTGATGGCGCCGGAGTGGCGCTCCTTGGCGAGGCCCAGCGCCTCTTCCACCTGGGCGTCGGAGGACCCCATCAGGAATTCCCCGGCCGCGATGACGATCATCTCGCCATTGTCCTTGGGCGTGATGATGGTGTCAGGCCGCTGCAGCTTGAAGCGGCTCAGACCGAACTGCGTGGTCAGTCGTTCCAGCACTTCTTCGGAGGGGGGCAGGAACGGCTGGCCGGCCCGCAGGGGCGCCCCGTAGGCCATGACCAGTGCCAGGAAGTACGGCAGCTCGCGCCCCGGATAGGCCTTGGCGATGCGCTCGGCGCTATGGTAGTCGGCCCACCCCAGGCCTTTGAGCCAGGTGGTGAAGTCGCCGGTGCGCAGGTGATGGCGTGCCATCTCCGGCTCCCGCTGGCACACCTCGGCCATCTCGGCCAGGCTATGGGCGGTCTGACCGTTGCGGAACAGGAACGGATGTCGCTGCAGGAAGCCTTCAATATCGGACAGCCCCATGGGGAGGAGGGCACCGGCCGGGCCTTCCCGCTGGTTGAGCCGACCCACATACAGTTCCTGGGCCCGCAAGAACCGAGCCCCTAGGGTGAGCGGGGCGGCCTCGAAGGAGATGCGGGCGGGCGGAACGGCACTTTCGTGCAGGTTCGAAGGCCGCAGACCAGGCTGCTTCTGGGGCGCTGAGCTGGCGCAACGGAAACCGTTCACGTTGACGCAGGCTCGCGGCAGGTTGCGGGTGCGGTTGGCGCAGCGGGCGTTGTGGCCAAAGCTGTCCCACGAGCCGCCGCGCAGCACCCGGTACTTGTCGCCGAAATCCTCATCGCTTCCATTATTACCCGGATAGGGTCGATAACAGTCCTGCACCCATTCCCACACGTTGCCGGCCAGGTCCATGCAGCCGTACTGCGAGCGGCCCTGCGGATAGTGATTGACCGAGCTGGTGCAGCCGGGACCGGCTTCACCGGAATTGAGACGGCTCTTGTCCCATTCATTGCCCCACGGCCAGCGTCGGCCGTCGGTGCCTCGCGCCGCCTTCTCCCACTCGGCTTCGCTGGGCAAACGCTTGCCCGCCCACTGGCAGTAGGCCTGGGCGTCGTTCCAACTGATCAGCACGACCGGGTGGTCCAGCTTGTCGTCGATGGTCGACCCTGGCCCGGTCGGGTAGCGCCAACTGGCCCGGTCGACTTCCTTCCATTCGTTGACCCAGATCCAGCCGCGGCCCAGTTCTTCGGCCTCGGTCTGGTACCCCGTCTCCTGCACGAACGCCAGATACTGGCGGTTGGTCACTGGAATGGGATCGATATAGAAATCTTCCACCAGCATCTTGTGCATGGGGCGCTCGTTGTCGTCCTTGTCGTCCGACCCCATCCAGAATTCGCCGCCCGGGACGAACACCATGGAGCGAAGATCGGGGACGTGACTGGGAATGCTGCCCGGCGGCAGCGTCGGACGAGGCGGGGGCTCAGACGAGGGGCTGACTTTCTGCAAGGCCTGCTTGAGCTCCGACTCCAGCGAGCTGGTCAACTGCTTGAGGCTGCGCAGGTCACCGGAGGCTGGCGCATCCATGACGGGGCG
>DASYBA010000480.1:0-21553 GCA_036501005.1 Candidatus Xenobia bacterium
CCGTGGTCCAGGTCGGGTTCCAGCCCGTCTCCTCGGCATTTCTCGAATCGACGATGCCAGATTGCGCAAGCTCCGGATCTTCTTCCAGAATCTGCAGGAAGATGTCGACCACGTGCGGATCGAACTGGGTGCCGCTCCACCGCACCAGCTCGGCGATGGCCTGCTCGACCGACATGGCTTTTCGATACGGCCGGGTCGACGTCATGGCGTCGTACGAATCGGCCACCGTGATGATGCGGGCCTCCAACGGAATCTGCGAGCCCGAAATGCCGTGCGGATACCCGCCCAGCGCGCAGAAGCGCTCGTGGTGGTAGAAAATGAACGGCAGAATCTTCGCGAACGCCTTGATGGGTCGGATGATCTCGGCCCCATAGACGGGGTGGAGCTTCATCTTCTGGAACTCTTCCTCGGTCAGCTTGCCCGGCTTCTGCAGAATCTCGTCTTTCACGTGGATCTTGCCGACGTCGTGCAACAGGGCGGCATACCGCAGGAACTCCAGGTCCTGGCCTTCCAGGCCCAGCCGCTCTCCAATTCGCACGGCGTAGCGAGAGACTCGTTCCGAGTGCCCACGGGTGTATGGGTCGCGGGCGTCGATGGCGTTGGCCAGGGCCGTGATGGAGCTGACGAACAGCTCTTGCAGCTCGCCGTGCAGGCGCGCCTTCTCGATCGAGATGGCGGCCTGGTTGGCCAGCATGGAAAGCACTTCCAGCTCTTCTTCGGTAAAGTCTTCGCCCGTCAGTTTGTCGCTCACGTTCAAGACGCCAATCGTCATGCCATTGACGGTCAAAGGCACCGAGAGGGCAGAGGGCAGCTCCCGCAACGTCTCGACGTCGGAATCCGTATGTCGAACGCCCTTGTGCAACAGCCGGGGACGACCCTCCTCGGCCACCTTGCCGGCCACCCCTTCACCCAGACGCACCCGGGTCGATTCCAACACTTCCCGAGACAAGCCGTTGGCCACTTCGATATAGAGTTCGTGGGTGTCCCGCTTGATCAGCATGAGCGACCCGTTGCGGGCATTCAACAAGCGGATGCTCTGTTCCAGCACGCCTTCCAACACCCGCTGCCGATCCAGAGACCGGTTGACTTCATTGGCAAGCTGGAAGATGGCCTTCATCTCACCGATCTTCCGCTCCAGGCGAGAGTAGAGCCGGGCATTCTCGATGGCGATGGCCGACTGCGAGGCCAGGGTCGACGCGACCCCGAGAGCGTCGTGGTCGAAATTGATGCGATGGGTCGGCGAAGCGAGAATGAGCACGCCGATGACCATGTCCTTGGCAATGAGCGGCACGCATAGCGAGCTCTCCTCGGCGGGAATGTCCAGCCCGCCAAGCTGGGTCACCGCGCCCTTGAGCAAGAGGCGCGGCACGCCCTCCATCGCCACCCAGCCCGGAATGCCCTCGCCCATGGCAAAGCGCAGATCCTTGACCTCGGCCGCATCGAGGCCATGCGACACCAGCACCTTGAGCTCGGCTCGAGCGTCATCCAGCAAGAGCAACATGCCTCGGCGGGCCTGGACGAGACGGGTGGCCTGCTCCAGCACCTGCTGCAGCAGGCGTTCGAGTCGCGTGGCGGAGTTCAAGAACACGTTGATGGTCTGGAACGACATCATGGCGGTGTTGCGTCGCCGCAGCCGGGCCTGGTCGCGGAAAAGGTGATCGCTCACGGCCGCCACGCCGCTGAGGAACTCACCCACTCGGCGCACGTCGGACTCGCGCAACTGCTTGGCCCGACTCATGGACGTGCGGAAACTCTTGTCGCACGCCACCTTGAGCTTGGCCGCGCACTTGTCCAGGTCACCCTCCAGAGGCGTGCGGGCCTGGAAGGGGCCGGCAAACACGAAGGCCCCCTCGGCATCGGGTCCCGGCACGGCGACGGCGGCCGACCACAAGACGCCGGGGACGAGAGCGACCTTGCGCACCTCCCCAGAGTCGCCGGCGGCCAGTTGTCGCTGGATCAAGGCCAGCATGCGTTCGTTGAGCTGATCGGCATCCAGCAGCACCTGCACGGCGCTGTCCGAGCGATCGAGGTGATGGTAGAGTACGCTGCCGCGGGCGTCGCACAGCAGGTAGGCCATGCCCAGGCCGCGCCCCACTGTGTCGTGCAGGGTCTTCAACAGGTCAGTGTTGATTCCGTCGCTATGGGCCAGGGGCTCGTGCATTCGTCAGCCTCAACTCCGGGTCGCTGCGTGGGCTGTAAGGCCCTTGTTACCATCGTACAGGATGCGACCACCGACCGACAACATGCCAAGGTACCAGAAGCTCGACCCGAAAGACCTATTGACAAGTGGTCCCAGTGGTCCCCGTTCGCCCCCAGACCGGAAGTTCTCAGCGGCTGGAGCGTTGCCCTGCTTTTTAGGGTTGTCGCCCCGCATCCGCTGCGCTGGGGGCCACCAGAGACTCTGCCAGCAGCAGTTGCTCGAGGGAGTCGACGTTGAAGCCGGCGCAGGCGTGGCGGGTGCGAATGGCCGACACGCGGGAGTTCAGCAGCTCGCCCACTCGCTGCTCCGCATCTCGCACGCTGAGGCGCCGGAAGATGAATTTAAGGATGAACGACCAGCCCAGGATGCCGGTGATGCGAAGTGGGCTCTTGCGGGCCGCAATGGTCGCCTCCATCACCGCCCGCGCCTTCTCCACGCCCTCGGGCGTCATGATGATGAGGCCGGAGCCGCACAGCACCCCCTCGACGAAGCGGGCGTAGGTATGCTTCAGGGTCGGGTAGGTCGCCTCCGAATCCTCCCGGTGCAGGTAGCCGTAGCAGAACTCGGCCGGCCGGGCTCGCACTTCGGCGAGGAAGTCTTCGACGGCTTCGATGGACATGAAGGGACAGTCCCCGGGCACGACCAGGCACCCCGCGTTGGCCACCTCCGTCGGCAGCACGTTCAAGCCGGCGGCCACCGAATCCAGCATCTTCCGACCCGGACGGGCCACGTGCGTGACGCGAGCCCGCACCTCGGCCGGCACTTCATCTTCTGGCATCACCAGGCTGATGGCAGAGATCGACCTGCACTGTCGCAGGACGTCCACCATCCGAGCCACCATGGGCTGGCCGCCGATGGGAATCAACGCTTTGCTGGCCACCTGGGCGTGCTGTTTCAACGCGTCGTCGATGCCCCCGCCCGCCAGGACAACCGCGGCCCAGCTCATCGGAGCACCACCTGGCCGACCCCCTGGTCCCGAGAAGCGGTCGTCAGAACCAGCCCGGGGACGTCGGCGATGGCCTTGGCCACCCGTTCCGCCTCGTCGGCGGTGGGCACCATGCCATACACACACGATCCACTGCCCGTCATCAAGGCCCCGAGGCACCCCGCCGCCAGCAGACGCTGCTTGATGGTGGCCAGGGCCGGATACTGGGGAAACACCACCGGCTCAAAGTCATTGTGCAGCGTCGCCCGCACGTCGCCTGCCGGCACGCAGACCGCTCGGCCGTCGAGAAGACGGGCTTCCTTCGACCACTCGCCATAGCACCACGCGGTCGCGATGGAAAACGGCGGTTTCACCAACACGAAATGCCAACCGGACGGGGTCGGGAGGGTGGTGAGCAGTTGCCCCCGCCCTCGTCCCCGAGCGGTGCCGCCGCGGACCGCGAACGGCACGTCGGACCCCAGGTGGGCCGCCAACTCGAGCAGCGCGTCGTCGAAGATGGGCTCTGGCAGCATGCTGTTCAACCCGACCAGGACCGCGGCGGCGTCGGCCGACCCCCCGCCCAGCCCGGCCCCGGACGGGATGCGTTTCAGGA
The DNA here is from genome assembly GCA_036501005.1 of Candidatus Xenobia bacterium. GTDB lineage: Bacteria > Vulcanimicrobiota > Xenobia > RGZZ01 > DASYBA01 > DASYBA01. The sequence goes on from DASYBA010000480.1 coordinate 3,739, forward strand.
GCCGCACGTGCACGTCGAAGGGCGCTGGGCCGAGGACCATGTGGGCCGCGCGCCAGGCCAGGTTGGTATCATCTTCTGGGACGGTCGGGTCGCCCTCCACCTCCAGGGTCACCCTGCCCGAGCCGGGCTGGACGTCGAGACGCACGTCGTCGTGCAGCGCCAGGCTGTGAAAGATGGTATCGATGGCGTGGAAGCCATCGGCCTGGCGCGTGCCGAGGCACAAACAGAGGTTGACTTTGGCGTGGGCCGCCAGTTTCAGGCTGGACATGACGGCGGCCGGTTCGGCCCCGGTTGCAGGGGACCTGCACAGCCCTCCGTAAGTACCATCCGATGCTGAAAACTGAACCGCTCACAAGTGTTGAAGCGCTGCTGGCGCAGCGCGTGCTCATCCTGGACGGGGCCATGGGCTCTCTCATCCAGACCTGGAAACTGGGCGAAGCCGACTTCCGGGGCACGGTGTGGCAGGACCACCCGGTTGAACTGAAAGGCTGCAACGACCTCCTGTCGGTGACTCGCCCCGACGTCATTGAGGCCATCCACTGGGATTACCTGGTGGCCGGGGCCGACATCGTCGAAACCAATACGTTCAACGGCACGTCCATCGCGCTGTCCGACTATCGGATGGAGTCAGAGGTCTATCGGGTCAACCAGGCTGGGGCCGGAGTGGCCCGGCGAGCCGTGGATCGGCTGCATCGGGAAACCGGTCGGGTCGCCCTGGTGGCGGGCGCCATGGGGCCGACCAACCGGACCGCGTCGATTTCTCCCGACGTCAACAACCCAGCCTTCCGAGCTGTCACCTTCGACCAGCTCGTCGACGCCTACCACGAGCAGGTGCGCGGGCTGGCCGACGGCGGGGCCGACCTGTTCCTGCCCGAGACGGGCTTCGATACGCTCAACCAGAAGGCGGCCCTCATGGCCATCCGGCGCTGGGAGCTGGAAACGGGGCGGCACCTGCCCGTCATCGTGTCCGCCACCATCACCGACAAGAGCGGTCGTACGCTGTCCGGCCAGACCCCAGAAGCTTTCTGGACGTCCGTTTCCCATGCCCGCCCGCTGGCCGTCGGCTTCAATTGCGCCCTGGGCGCCGACGACATGCGGCCCTATATCGAAGAGCTGGCCCGAGTCAGCGATGCCTACATCTCCTGCTATCCGAACGCCGGGCTGCCCAACGCTTTTGGGGGTTACGACGATACCCCGGAGCACATGGCCAGTGTGATCTCGGAGTGGGCCCGGGAGGGCTGGCTCAACATCGTGGGCGGCTGCTGTGGCACCACGCCGGCACACATCAAGGCCATTCGAGAGGCGGTCGAAGGCGTCGCCCCCCACGTGCGCTCGGCGCCCAGTCCTTACCCCCGCTACAGCGGCCTGGAGACGTTCACGGTTCGACCCGATACCAACTTCGTCATGATCGGCGAGCGCACCAACGTGACGGGCTCGAAGAAGTTTGCCCGCCTGGTCAAGGACGGCAAGTACGAAGAGGCGCTGGAGGTGGCCCGTGACCAGGTGCAGGGCGGCGCCAACGTGCTGGACGTCAACATGGACGAGGGACTGTTGGACGGCCCGGCCGTGATGACCCACTTTCTCAACATGCTGGCGTCGGAGCCGGAAATTGCCCGCCTGCCCATCATGGTCGACAGTTCCAATTTCGCCGTCATCGAAGCCGGCTTGAAGTGCCTGCAGGGCAAGGGCATCGCCAACTCCATCAGCTTGAAGGATGGCGAGGCGGAGTTCCTGCGGCGGGCCCGCATCGTGCGGGACTATGGGGCGGCCGTCGTGGTCATGGCGTTCGACGAGACGGGTCAGGCGACGACCGTGCAGCAGCGGGTCGACGTGTGCGGCCGAGCGTATCGACTATTGACCGAGCAGGTCGGCTTCGACCCGCAGGACATCATCTTCGACCCCAACATCCTCACCATCGCCACCGGTCTGGATGAGCACAACACCTACGCCATCGACTATATCGAAGCGACGCGGGAGCTGAAGCGCAAGTTCCCCGCCTGCAAGGTCAGCGGTGGGGTCAGCAACATTTCCTTCTCCTATCGGGGCAACGAGCCGGTTCGACAGGCCATTCATGCTGCTTTCCTCTACCACGCCATCCAAGCCGGCATGGACATGGGCATCGTGAATGCGGGCCAACTGGCCGTCTACGACGACGTTCCCAAGGAGCTGTTGGCGCGTGTCGAAGACGTCGTCTTCAACCGCCGCCCCGATGCCACCGAGCGGCTGACGGCGCTGGCTGAGACGCTGGGGCCGGCGCAGGCCCAGAAGGTCGAAGACGAGGTCTGGCGGCAGGGCTCGGTCGACGCCCGTCTCTCGCACGCCCTCGTCAACGGCATTACCAAGTATATCGAGACCGATCTGGAGGAGGCCCGCAAGCAGTATGCGACGGGCCTGGCCATTATCGAAGGGCCCTTGATGGCGGGCATGAACGTGGTGGGCGACCTGTTTGGCGCGGGCAAGATGTTTCTGCCCCAGGTGGTGAAAAGCGCCCGGGTCATGAAGAAGGCGGTGGCCTGGCTGCTGCCCTTCATGGAGGCCGAGAAGAAAAGCGATACGGCGACTCGTCGCACCAAGGTGCTGACCGCGACGGTCAAGGGCGACGTGCACGACATTGGCAAGAACATCGTGGGCGTGGTGCTGGGCTGCAACAACGTCGAGGTCATCGACCTCGGCATCATGGTGCCGGCCGAGACCATTCTCCGCACCGCGGAAGCGGAGCAGGTCGACATCATCGGGCTCTCGGGTCTGATTACGCCCAGCCTGGACGAGATGGTGCACGTGGCTCGGGAGATGACCCGGCGCAACATGAAGATGCCCCTCTTGATCGGCGGGGCCACGACCAGCAAGAAGCACACCGCGGTCAAGATCGCCCCGGCCTACCACGGGCCGACGCTCCACATTCTGGATGCGTCCCGCGCCGCGGGCACCGTGTCGGCCCTGATGTCGGATGCGAAAAGCGGGCTGCTCTCGCAGAACGTGCAGGAACAGGAGGCCAGTCGGAAGGCATTTGCCGCCCAGGACGGCCCCCCGTTGTTGTCGTTCAGAACCGCTCAGTCTCGCCGGCCGGCCCTGGACAATCCGATCGTGCGCCCGTCTCGGCTCGGGGTCGAACATGTCCAGGCCAGCATCGCTGAGCTCCTGGAGTATATCGACTGGACGCCCTTCTTTATCGCCTGGGAGCTGCGGGGCAAGTTCCCCGCCATCCTCGACGACCCGACCACCGGCCCGCAGGCCCGGGAACTATACGAGGCGGCCCAGGCCATGCTCACGGAACTCGCCGGAAAACTCCGCACCTCGGGGGTGTACGGCTTGTTCCCCGCCCGCTCCGACGGCGACGACATCTGGCTCGACGACGGCACTGGCTTCCACATGCTGCGGCAGCAGGTGGGGGTGGGCGACAAGCCGCTCCTCTCCCTGGCTGACTACGTGGCCCCCAAAGACGACTACCTCGGTGCCTTTGCGGTCACCACTGGGCTGGGGCTGGAAGAGCTGGTGCTGACCTATAAAGCCGATCACGACGACTACAACGCCATCATGGCGGCTGCCCTGGCTGACCGGTTGGCCGAAGCCTTTGCCGAGAAGCTGCACCGCGACGTGCGGCGGGTCTGGGGCATCGGCGGGGACGAGTCCATGGAAGACTGTCACCGCGAGAAGGTCCGCGGCATCCGCCCCGCACCGGGCTATCCGGCCTGTCCGGATCACACGGAAAAGCGACCCCTGTTCGATAAGCTCGGCGTCAAAGACATCCAGTTGACGGAGCACTACGCCATGTGGCCGACCGCTGCCGTGTGCGGATGGATCTTCTCCAGTCCGCATGCCCGCTACTTCAACGTGGGACGGATCGGCAAGGACCAGGTGGAGTCGTATGCGAAGCGCAAGGGCTGGACCCTGGCCGAAGCGGAGAAATGGCTGTCGCCCAACCTGGGCTATGACCCCGCGTGATGTTCTGCTGCTGGGGTTGCTGATGTTGACCCCGGCCTCCGGGAGCCCCACGACGTATACCAATCCCGTCATCGCCCACGATGCGCCGGACCCGGGCGTGCTGCGGGTCGACGACACTTACTACCTCGTCACCACCGGGGACGGGCCGGACGGGGCGTTCCCGCTCTACACGTCGCGGGATCTGGAGCACTGGAAGCAGATGGGGTCTGCTCTGCCGACCAGGCCCACCTGGGCAGGCGGCGCCTGGTGGGCGCCCGAGTTGCACCAGGTGGGCGGCCGCTACCTGCTCTATTACAGCGCCGAGACCACCGCGGGCCAGCACGTCATCGGTGTGGCTCAGTCCGATCAACCGCAGGGGCCCTTCCAGGACGTCGGCAAGCCCCTGGCCGCCGATCCTCACGTCGGTCTCATCGATGCCACTTTCTTCCACGACACCGATGGGAAGAACTACCTGTACTGGAAGGAAGACGGCAATGCGATAGGCCAGCCTTGTCGCATCATGGCGGCTCCTCTCAGCGCCGATGGGACTCAAGTAGAGGGCTCTCCCGTCCCCGTCCTGGAAAACGATCCGAAAAGCTGGGAAGGCACGGTGGTGGAGGGCCCGGAACTCGTCAAACGGGGCGACTGGTACTACCTCTTCTATAGTGGCAACGGCTATGCGGGAGATGCCTATGGCGAAGGCGTCGCTCGGAGCCAGTCTCCGACGGGTCCCTTCGAGAAGCGGGGCCATCCGCTACTGCATTCGAATGCAGCCTGGAAGGGACCGGGGCACGCGGACATCGTGACCGACCCGGCGGGGGAAAACTGGCTCTTGTACCACGCCTGGCCGGCCGGACACGTGAACGCGCCGCCGGGCCGCGAGCTGCTGCTGGATCGGTTGTGGTGGGGGCCAGACGACTGGCCCTACGTTCAGGACGGTGCGCCCAGCACCACGCCGCAGGTGGGGCCAGTCTGGCGGCGAACGCCCCGTCCATGATCAAGCGACTTCTCATGATGGTGGCCCTGGCGGCCCTGCCGAGCTTTGCGGGCCCACCCCAGGTGTTGCACGTCAACGAGGCCAACCCCGGTCAGAAGCTGGACCTGAAGCCTTTCGTGGTCAAGGGCCACTACACCGTCTTCGAGTTTCGCAGCGTCTATTGACCCGCCTGCAATCAGGTCGCTCCCGTGTTGGAGCGAGGCGCGGATACCAATCACAACGTGTTTCTTCGCGAAGTCAACGTCAATCGGCCCGGCGTGCACCAGATCGACATTGAGTCGCCGCTGAGCAAGCAGTTTCATCTCGTCGCGTTGCCTAGCTTCCGCATCTACGACGCCAGTGGTAAGATGGTAATCGAGGGCTCGCCCGAGGATCAGAAAGTCGTGGACCTCCTGAAGAAACTCTTCAACGGGCCGAGCAAGAAGCAGTAGCCGAGCGGCCCACGTTTCAGACACGCTGGTCAGCGTCAAGGATCCTGGCATGACGTCGTCGCGAATCCGCGGGTCCTCCTCCACCCCGCCCGCGCACGGGTCTGCCCCCGCACCGGCCGCCGCCTGGCGCCCGAGCTTTAGCCCATGGCTGGTCGCCGTCTCCGTCATGCTGGCCACCTTCATGGAAGTGCTGGACACCTCGGTGGCCAACGTCTCGCTCCCGCACATTGCCGGGTCGCTCTCCGCCACCACCGACGAGGCCACCTGGGTTTTGACCAGCTATCTGGTGGCCAACGCCATCGTCCTGCCGGCCACCGCCTGGCTGGGGCGCCGCTTTGGACGCAAACGCTTTCTCCTCGTATGCATCGGCATCTTTACCCTGGCCTCCGTGCTGTCCGGGGCGGCGCTGTCGCTGGGCATGCTGATCGCCGCCCGGGTCCTGCAGGGGGCCGGCGGGGGGGCCCTGCAGCCCATCGCCCAGGCCGTGCTGCTGGAGAGCTTTCCCCCCCACAAGCGCGGGCAGGCCATGGCCATGTACGGACTGGGCATCGTCGTCGCGCCCATTCTCGGTCCCACCCTGGGCGGCTGGATCACCGACAACTTCTCCTGGCGCTGGATCTTCTACATCAACGTGCCGATCGGCATGGCCGCCATCATGATGGGGCGGAAATATATCGAGGATCCGCCTTACATCAAGAATGCGGCACGCACAGCCATCGACTATATCGGATTCGGTCTCATGGCCATCTGGCTCGGTTGCCAGGAAATCGTGTTCGACAAAGGGCAGGAGGCCGACTGGTTCAGCAGCGGCTACATCGTCGCCTTGATCGTCGTTGCGGTCATCTGCCTGCTGGGTTTCATCCTGTGGGAAACCAGCATCAAGAACCCCATCGTCCATCTGGGGGTGCTGCGAGACCGCAACTTTTGCATGGGCACCGTGCTCATCACCCTGGTGGGTGCGGTGTTGTATGGAACGACGGCCCTCCTGCCGTTGCTCTTGCAGACCGTCATGGGGTACCCGGCGACGCAGAGTGGCCTGGCCGTCAGCCCCCGAGGGCTAGGCTCCATCGCGTCCATGTTGATCGTCGGCCGGCTGGTCGGCCGCGTCGACGCCCGCATCTTGATCGGGGGCGGGTTCATCGCCCTGGGTTTGTCCACCTTGTGGTTTGGACAGATCAATGCGAGTGTCAGCATGGTGAGCATCATCATGCCCAACATCCTGACCGGTTTCGCCCTCGGCTTCATCTTCGTGCCCCTGACGACGCTGACGACGGCGACCTTGCCGCAGGAAGAAATCGGCAATGCGACCGGCATCTATAATCTCATGCGCAATATCGGGGGCAGCGTGGGTATCTCCGGACTCGATACGCTGTTGGAACGGGGCCGACAGGCCCACCAGATGTACCTGGTTCAACATTTGACGGTCGACTCGCCGCGCTTGCAACAGACCTTGCCAGCCTTGCAGGGGTTCCTGTCGACCCAGTTGGGCGCGGCCCAGGCCCACGGGGCGGCCGCCTACGCCCTGATCTACCAGATATTGCAGCAGCAGTCGGGCATCATGTCGTATATCGACGACTTCCGCAAGATGGCCATTTTGTGCGCGTTATGCTTGCCGGTGACGCTTCTTTTCCGCCCGCCCAAGGAAGGAGGAGCCAAGGGTCAGGTCATGGTGCACTGAGAAGTCTTTGTCGGGCGAGTTCGAGGTACGGCTTCTCGATTTCGATCCCGATGAACCGGCGGCCCGCACGTTGGGCGGCCACCCCCGTGGTGCCGCTGCCGCAGAACGGATCCAGCACCAGGTCGCCGGCGTCGGTGGAGGCCAGCACGATGCGCTCCAGCAACTGCAAGGGCTTCTGCGTCGGGTGCTTGCCGAACTGTTTCTCGCTCGGGCCGGGGGCCCGCATCTGCCAGACATCCCGCATCTGGCGGCCGTTGCCCATCTCTTTCATCAATCGATAGTTGAACTTGTGGCGCGCTCGGGTGCTGGGCGCCGCCCACAGCACGGTTTCAGTCGAATGGGTGAAGTACCGGCAGGAGAGATTGGGCGGGGCGTTGTTCTTGAACCACGTCACGGCGTTGAGAATCTTGAAGCCCAACTGCTGCATGGCAAAACCGACGGAAAAAATGACGTGCGACGTGCCGGACACCCACACCGTGCCGTTCGGATCCAGCGCGTCGCGGCACGCCTCCAGCCAGGCCCGGTTGAAGCCGTGCACCGCCTCGATGCCCATGGACACGTCCCAGTCGCCCTTGTGCACGGGGACTCTCCGCCCGGCCTGGCACGTCACGCCTCCGTTGGATAGAAAGTACGGTGGATCGGCGAAAATGCACATGGCCTTCTCCGACAAGGTGGGCAGCACGGCCAGGCAGTTGCCCTGGTAGAGCGCTACGTCCTCCCGCGTCCACCACGGTCGTGCGCTCCTTGAAGCAAGTTCAACTGCCATGGAGGGCGGTTTCGAGGGGTCCATGCCTCCTCCTGTCAGGAATTCTTCAGGATTGTCCGGGGCCAAGGTCCAGGTTGGCATGGCATGATGCGATGGTGCCGGAGCTTTCTCGCCGAGACGCCCGCTGGGCCCTGGCCGCCGTCCTGGCGCTGGCCACGTTCCTGGATTTCTACCGCCTGGATGCGCCCAGTTTCAGCCCCTACTATGGCGCGGCGGTGCGCAGCATGCTCTCGAACTGGCACAATTTTGTCTTTGCGGCCTTCGATCCGGGCGGCTTCCTCACCACCGACAAGCCGCCCGGGGCCCTGTGGGTGCAAGCCATCAGCGCCTATCTCTTCGGCTACTCGCGCTTCGCCTTGTGTCTCCCGCAGGCGGTGGCCGGCGTCCTGTCGACGGCGCTGGTGTACACCCTCGTGGCCCGCGCCTTCGATCGGACGACCGGTGTGTTGGCCGCGTTGTTCTACGGTGTCGTTCCCATCACCGTGGCCGTCAATCGCTACAACCTGCCCGACGGCCTGCTCGTCTTCGTCAGCCTGTTGGCCGCGGCGGCTCTGCTGCAGGCGTGTCGGAGCGGGCGCATCCTGTGGTTGTTGGCGTCCGGCGCCCTGGTGGGCGTCGGCTTCAATATCAAGCTGGTGGCGGCCTGGCTAATCCTGCCGGCCTTGCTGGGCACGTGGGGGTTGACCGGCCCGCGAGGCCGCAAGCTGTCTGGCGCACTGGCCTTTCTGCTCGCCATGAGCGTGGTGTCGCTGGGGTGGATGTCGTACGTCGACACCCTGCCTGCGGATCAGCGACCGCACGTGGAGAGCAGCGAGGACGACACCATGCTGGACACGGCCCTGTTCTGGGACGGTCTCAACCGTCTGCCGCCGGGCCTGGTGACCGCCCTTCACCTGCCCGCCCACCCGCGCCCCTCGCCGACCCGGGCGTTCCGCCCTCGCCGTCGCCAGTTCGAGCCAGGCGATAGTGGGTCTCCTGGTGTCACGCGGCTCTTCGACGTTTCCCTGGCCGGCCAGATCGCGTGGTTTGCGGTGCTGGCGGCCGCCGGCATGCTGCTGGGACGTCCACGTCGAGACGACCCTCCCGAACGCGTGGCCGCATGGTGGCTCTGGACGCTGTGGCTGCTGTCCATCGCGCTCGTCTACTCTAGTACCCGCTCCCTGCACCGCCACTACCTCAACATGCTGTCGCCCGCCGAGGCCGCCCTGGCCGCCTGGGGGGTGATGGCGGTGTGGCGCCACGGCGGGTGGCTTCGCCCCGTCGTCCTGGTGGGGAGCGGGTTGACCGGAGCCGCCATCATGTCGTGTTTCCCGGCCATGACCCCGTGGACCGTCGGGCTCCTGGCGTTGACGGCCGTGGGGCTCTGGTCCCGGCCGCTGGCGCTGGCGGCGCTCGTCGTCGGGCCCGCATGCTGGACGGGGTTCGCCCTCGCCATCCAGCCGGGACAGCAGTTTCCGTTCGCCGGCCCGGAGCTCCTGGCGGCCCGACTCCAGGCCCATCCTGACAACTCCCGGCTCGAGCACTACCTGGAGGCGCACCAGGCGCGCACCCGGTTCATGGTGGCCGTCAGCAATGCCAGTGACGCCTCTTCCCTCATTATTTCAAGCGGGCGCCCGGTGTTGACCATGGCGGGCTTTACCGGCCGCACTCCCGCCTTGACGGGGGTGGACCTGGAGGCCATGGTCGCCCATGACGAGGTCCACTACTTTCTCATCGGGGGAGCCCGCCGCGGTGGCCCCGACGAACTGTCCCGGTGGGTCCGGGACCACGGGCAGGAGGTTCCGGATCAGGCGTGGCAGGACGCCGCTGGAGAGGGGCGTCGGCGTCCCCATCTTTACTTCGTGCGCTGATGGAGTAGACTGTCAGGCATGAAACTTCACTGTCTGCTTGTTCTTCTTTGCCTCATGCCCGCAGTGGCCGCACCGTCTCCCGACCAGCGTTTCGAAGCCCTGGCGCACCGTTACCAGGAAGAGCTCTTGAAGCTGGAGCCGGAGACGGCGACCAGCCTGGGAGATCATCGCTATGACGACCGACTGGATGACGATACGCAGGCCGGCATCGAGCGGGAGCGGGCCTTCAACCGGAGCTGGCTCAAGCAAATACCGACCCGCGGGCTGTCGGCGCAGAACCAGGTCGACGCCGACATCTGGCGCAACGGCGTTGAATCCCGCCTGTTCGAGCTGGACTCGGTACGGGATGCCGAGTGGAACCCCCTGGTCTACAACGTCGGCGACGCCATCTACCAGCTCCTGGCCCGGGACTTTGCGCCCCTGCCGGAGCGTTTGCAGCATGTGAAGGCTCGTCTTTTGGCCTTGCCCGCCGTGCTGGCCGCCGCCCGGGCCAACCTGAAGAACCCGCCGCGCATCCATACCGAGACGGCCATTCAGCAGAATGACGGCCTCATCAGTCTCATCCGGGACGATCTGGACTCGTACGTGAAGCAGGCTCCCGACATGGCCCCGGTCTTGAAGCCTGCCCGGGAGCAAGCCATCCAGGCGCTCCAAGCGTATGGCGAGTGGCTGAAGACGGATCTCCTGCCCCGCTCCCACGGCGATTTCCGTCTCGGCGACGCCCGGTTTCGACAGAAGCTTCGCTACACGCTGGGCTCGGATCTGTCCAAGGACGCCATCCGGGAACGGGCATGGGCCGACATCCGGGCCAACCAGGCGACCATGTACGGGCTGGCGCTTCCGCTCTATCGAAAGTGGTATCCCGACCAGTCCATCGACGACCACAAGCTGGTCATTCGACAGGTCCTGCATCGATTGTCTGACGATCACTACACGGCTGACACCATCGTGCCGCAGGCCACCCAGGTCTTGCAGCAGGCCACCGACTTCGTGCGCTCCCACGCCCTGTTGACGCTGCCTGACGATCCGGTCAAGGTGCAGGTCATGCCGGAGTACCAGCGGGGCGTGGCGATTGCATCGTGCGATGCGCCGGGGCCCCTCGAGGTGCACGGCGAGACGTTCTACAACATCTCGCCCCCGCCCGCGGATTGGCCTGCTGCCCGTGTCGAGTCGTTTTTTCGTGAGAACAACCGGTACATGCTGGAGGACTTGACGGCCCACGAGGCCATGCCCGGACACTACGTCCAACTCTGGCACGCCCACCAATGCCACGACGAGCTGCGCGCCTTGTTCGAAAGCGGTGTGTTTGTCGAAGGGTGGGCCGTGTATGCCGAACAGGTCATGGCTGAGAATGGCTTTGGGGGCCCGGAGGAACGGCTCGAGCAGCTCAAGATGCGGCTTCGGGTCGCGGTCAATGCGCTCTTGGATCAGGGCATCCACACCGCCGGCATGACGCAGCAAGAAGCCATGGCCCTCATGATGGACGAGGGGTTCCAGGAAGAAGGCGAGGCGGCCGGCAAGTGGCGCCGGGCCTGCCTGACCTCCACCCAGTTGTCGACGTATTTCGTGGGCGTGACGGAGATGAACGACTTGCGCCAGGCGTACATGTCCCGCCACCCGGGCACCGACCTCAAGACGTACCACGACCTGCTGCTCTCGTTCGGGTCCCCGGCCCCCCGTTACGTCCGACGGTTGTTAGGGCTCTAGGATCTCGCCGGGACCAGGAGCCTGGTCCCGGCGGTGCACGCCTTACGGCAGTGGATTGAAGATGGGCGACGTCGGCGCCAGGTGGTGGTCATGGTCGTGTTTCGGACCGGGGTGACCCGCGTTGACGATGGGATGGTGAGGATGGGCTCGGTTGATGATGATGGGGTGATGCGGGTGCCCTTGATTGATGATGGGGTGATGGGGATGCCCGTGGTTCACAATCGGGTGATGCGGGTGCAAAGGATGGAGAGGGTGCACGGGCGCATGCAAGATGGGGTGGTGCGGCGGCGGCGGATCAGCCTGGGCGGGACTGGGGCCTAGCGTGAGGCCGGTCGCCACGAGGACGGCCAGGACTGGCGCGGGAAATCGATGATTCATGTGGACCTCCATGCTGGATGGGAATGTCTACACGACTTCGGATCGGGTCGATCGGTTCCTGGCCAAAGGAATTAAAAGCACCGCCAAGAGCGCCGTCACGCCACCGACCCAGAAGGGGGCGGCCGGACTGACGTGGTCCCACAGCAGGACGGCGATGACGCTGCTGCTCAGCCCGGCGAAACCCAGCGACATGTGCAGCACGCCCAGGCCGGTTCCCTTCCACTGCTTGGGTACGGTATCGACCATCAGCGCCTTCCCCACGCCGTCCGTAATGCCCATGTAGATGCCGTAGATGGCAAAGAGCGCCCACAGCCAGCCGGCCGGCGCGTGGGCAAATCCGATATACACCAAGGCATAGATGAGCCAGCCAACGGCCATGACCGTCCACCGCCCGATACGGTCACTCAGCACGCCCGCCGGGTAGCTCACCAGCGCATAGGTGAACTGATACAGCGCATAGCCCAGGATGACGTGGCTGTCGGAAAAGCCCTCGGCGTGGGCCCGCAAGAGCAGGAAGGCGTCGCTGGAGTTGGCCAGGGCAAAGACCAGCAGCACTGCGAGCGTCCACCAGTAGGTGACCGGAAAGGATCGCCATGGCACGGCGCCGGACGCCGGGGCCGGCCTGGCTTCGTGCGGCGGGTCTTGCACGGCGAAGGTGAGCAGCGTTGACAGGATGGCGGGTCCCGTCGAGATCAAGAGAATCGTTCGATACTGGTGGGGCAGCAGTTGCAGGAGGCCCCACGCGCCCAGCACTCCGATGACCGCGCCGGTGGTGTCCATGCCGCGATGGTAGCCGAAGACTCGTCCCCCCTGCCCGGGCTCGATGACGTCGGCCAGCATGGCGTCTCGGGCCGTCGTGCGGATGCCTTTGCCCAGGCGGTCGAGCAGCCGAGCCGCCAGCACCAAAGGCCAGGTCGGGGCGGCGGCCAGCACCGGTTTGCTGGCGGCAGCCAATCCATAGCCCCACTGCACATACGGGGCCCGGCGTCCGGACAGATCGCTCCACCGGCCGGAGGTGCCTTTCAGCACGCTCACCAGGGCTTCCGCGCAGCCTTCAATGAGGCCGATGGCGGCGGCCGGTGCCCCCAGTCCGCTGGCCAGGAAGAGGGGCAGGATGGGATAGACCATCTCAGTGGCCGCATCGTTGAGCAGGCTGACCCAGCCCAGCTTGACGGCCAGTTTGGGCAGGGGCGGAGGTTCGGACATGCAGGGCGCGTCTTCGACGCAGGTCCTCCTGGCTGGCAGGGTGAACGCTCCGGCATGCCCGAGTTCTTCGACAATCAGGTGTTTGGGGTGCGCCGGTTGGGCTCCAACGACGGCGGCAAGACCATCATGTCAGACCTGGCCCTGCCCAGCAAGAAGTCGGTGGCGACGCTCCAGGTCGACGTGCTGGACACCAAGTTCCAATTGTTGCGGGCCCTCAACCTGCCGTTCGTGTATCCGGTCAAGGCCCAGATTCTGGACGCTAATGACCGCCCAGTGGCTTCCATGGAGAAGCCGTTCTCCCTGAGCGAATACAAGGTGACCATCCAGGACCGGTCCCGCCGGGTGTGCGGATTGGTGACCCGCAGCGTGACGGATACGGGGGTCGACAAGGGCACTTTTGACTATCGCATCGTCGATCCGACCGACCAGGCGTTCATCGCCATCATCCGAGGCAACTGGCGCAAGGCGGGCATGATGCAGGTCGTCGACGAGCGGGGGGCCACTATCGGCAAGGTCAGCCGGACCGACAATGCCATGGGCTCCTCGGCTGTATCGGATCCAAAGTTTCACGTCGTCAACTGCTACGCCCCGCCACAAAGCGGCACGCAGCGGCTGGCCCTCATGGCCACTGCCGCGGCCCTGGACGTGCTGGTCGACTAGGATCGCCTACTTCAAGAGCGTCTTGAACTGCGCCGCGGCCGGGGCGAAACACTGCTCGCAGGCTTCCTGCAATACGATACGGGCCTCGAAGCGGGCCCTTTCCGAGTGGCGCGGCGCTTGCCCGCTCACTTGTATCGGAAAGCTGTGGACGAGCTCTCCCGAGGCGCTGTCGTACAGGTTGACCGTCGCCAAAAACTGCGTCTGGATGCCGTTGTCGTCGACGTGCATGGGCACCCGGTCCACCCGGCCCGTCACGAAGTATTCCGCGCCCGCCACCTCGGCCGCCAACTGGAGGTTGCCCAGATCGGACGGGTTGGCCACGGTGGTGAACTGGCGCCAGTCCAGCACGGAGAACGGCGTCTCGCGGAGGAGCGAGACGGCGAAGCGATCCGAAAGATAGCGGCCCAGCGTCTCTCGGCCCTTGACGTCGGCCGGTATCACCCTGTCGAAGGGAAAGACGGCGATGGCGGGGTGTTCCTGCCGGGGCAGGTAGGCGCCGTCAGAGCTGCCTCGGGGCAGCGTGGTGGCCAGTTGCTGCGCATCCGACACTCGCTCGACGGTAGGGGGATGGTCCTGCAGGTAGGCCGGGCCCCGTCCCCCGCCCGACAAGATGAGCAGCTTGCGGAGAATTTCGATGGCGCCGTGCGGATCGTAGCCGGCCGCCATCATGACCCTGAGGCCCTCCTCGTCGGCCTGTTTCTCCATCTCCCGGCTGTAGCGTCGGGTCATGATCATGCTGGTCACGTCGCCCGCCCCCTGGCCCAGGCTCAAGATGTTGCCCAGGCTTTCGATGACGCTGACGTGCTGGCGTTCGTTGCTGACGTGTTCCGCGTGGCGCAGCGTGACGTGGCTGATCTCGTGGCCGAGGATGAAGGCCAGCTCGTCGTCGGAGGGGAGGAGGCCCATCAAGCCCTGGTTGACGTACACCAGGCCCCCCGGCAGGGCCTGGGCGTTGGCGTTTCGCTCGCCCAGGATGGCAAAGTAGAAGCGGTGATCCGACCAGGGGGTGAACCGCACCAGCCGGCGCCCGATGTTTTCCAGGCGGGCCTGCAACGCGGGATTGTAGTTGACGCCGGCCTGCGCTTCCAGCGCCAGGCCGGTATTATAGGATTCCTTCTCGCCGAAGACTTCGTCGGCCCACACCGTTCCGCAGATCAGCAACAGGCACAGCGCCACTGGCCACCAGGCTCGCATGGCCCGGTGCTTGGCTGCCTAAGCCAGGAAGCCCTTCCGAGCCCCACGAAAGCTGGGCCATGGACCTCCGTCTGGTGCCCTATCGCCCGGAATACCTGGAGCCGTTTCTGCGGTGGCGACAGCAGGCCACCACCGTTCGATACAATCCGGTGCGGGACCTCGACCGGGCGGGTCTGGTGGCCATGTTGGAAGGGGAGGGCCACGACCTGTCCGATTACCCCATGCACACCAGCTATCGCTGGTTCGTGGCGCTGGATGGCGAGGTCATGGGCAGCATCTGCCTCAAGGATATCAGTATCGACATGCGCTACGCCGAAATTGGCTACAGCTTCGGCGAGGCCTGGCATGGGCGAGGTCTGGGTACGGCCGCGGTCCGCCTGGCCCTGTCCCGCATCTGGGCCCAGTCGACCCTGCGCAAGCTGCTGGCGTATGTCCATGTCGACAACCTGGCGTCGTGGCGGTTGCTGGAACGGCTGGGTTTCCAGCGTGAGGGCTTGCTGCGAGAGCACTTCCTCATCCAGGGCGCGCCGGCCGACGAGGCGCTCTACGGCCTCCTGCGTAGCGAATGGAGCGGTTAGATCTTCATTCGCTGATGTTGGCCCAACGCACCAGGCCGACCTCGTGCGGATGCACCAGGTGCTCGTGGTGCGGGCGGGCCCGCACCCCGAACGCGAAGCTTCCGCCGATGGACGGCACGAAGTCGCCCTCGTACAGGTAAGCCCCCTCTCCCAGGCGCGACTTGAGCCGCATGCCCAGGGCCTGGGTATCTTCCAGGTGGCCGTTCTGCATCAGGCCGACGTACAGCTCGACCGCGACGTCTTCGGGGGGCACCGTGCCCAGCCAGACCCGCACCTCGACCGGCACCGACTGTCCTACCGCCACGTCGTCGACGTCGATGGGCGTGGAGTCGAGATAGACTTCCCGCCAGCGCGACTGCATGCGCTGCTTCCACTCCGCCAACCGCTTGGCGAGCGCGAAGTGGTTGTGGCGCAAGCGGGCTCGCCGTTCGAACGCCGGGCGGTAGAGCTCGTTGGTATAATCCTTGACCATGCGCCACGTGCTGAACTGAGGTGAAATGGTGCGGATGGACTCCCGCACTCGGGACAGCCACGCTCTGGGCAGGCCGTCGGTGTCCCGCTCGTAGTAGGTGGGAATCACCTCGGTCTCCAGCACGTTGTAGAGCGAACGGACGTCGGCCTCGTCCTGCTCCTCCAGGGTGGGATAGTTCCGCTCCTCGCCGACGGCCCAGCCGTTCTGGCCGTTGAAGCCCTCGCACCACCAGCCGTCGAGAATGCTGACGTTGAGACAACCGTTCAGCGCGGCCTTTTCACCGCTGGTGCCGCTGGCCTCTTGCGGCCGGCGGGGGTTGTTGAGCCACACGTCGCAGCCTTGCACCAGATGGCGGCCCATGACGATGTCGTAGTCTTCCAGCAGCACGATGCGGTTTTCCAGATCCGGCAGCTCGGCCAGGCGGTGCAACTGGCGAATGAGGTCCTGCCCGCCACCGTCGGCCGGGTGGGCCTTGCCCGCGAAGATGAACTGGACTTCCCGGCCCTCCTGGGTGGCCAGCCGGATGAACCGCTCCAGGTCGGTAAAGATGAGCGTGGCCCGCTTGTAGGTGGCAAAGCGGCGGGCAAAGCCGATGGTGAGTCGGTTGGGATCCAGCACGCGGTCGGCGGCTCGCACGCGGTCGGCGGATTCACCCCGGCGCTTGCGCTGCTCCCGCACCCGCCGGCGAACGAAGTCGATCATGCGGTTTCTGGCCACGCTGCGCAGGTTCCACAGTTCCTTGTCGTCGATATGCCGCACGCCGTCCCACACGGCCAGGTCGTCCGGCCGCTCGTGCCAGCCCTTTTCCAGCACGCGATCGAGGGCGGCCTTCAGTTCGGGCTGCACCCACGAGTCGTAATGCACGCCGTTGGTGACGGCGATGATGGGAATCTCTTCTTCGGGCACGCCCGGCCACAGGTCTTTCCACAGCCCCTTGGAGACGACGGCGTGCAACTTGCTGACCCCGTTGACCCCGCGTGCGGTGTGCATGGCCAGGATGGTCATGCTGAAGCGGGCCGCGCTTTCCTGGGGGGCATGCCCCAGCGCCAGGAAGCGCTCCTTGGGAATGTCGAGGGCGTGCCAGAATCGATAGAAGTAACGCTCCATCATCTCTTCCGAGAATACGTCGTGGCCGGCCGAGACGGGCGTATGCGTGGTGAAGACGGCGTTGGCCGAGACGCACTCCATGGCCTCTTCCATGCTGAGTTCATGGTCGACCATGAGCTCCTTGAGCCGAGACAGGCTGAGAAAAGCCGAGTGCCCTTCGTTGAGGTGCCAGACGCTGGGATGCAGGCCGAGCGCTCGCAGCGCCTTCACGCCCCCCATGCCCAGCACGATCTCCTGGCTGATGCGCATCTGCAGGTCACCACCATAAAGCTGGGCCGAGAAGGCGCGATCTTCCGGGGTGTTCCAGTCGATATCGGTATCGAGCAGGTAGACGGTGACGCGGCCGACGTTCACTTTCCAGACGAGCGCGAAGACCGTGCGGTCTGGCATTTCTGCCGCAATCACGACGTCTTCGCCATCGGCCGAGCGAGCCTTCTGGATGGGCACCTGGCTGAAGCGGAGGCTCTCGTAGTAGGCTTCCTGCCGGCCTTCGGTGGAAATGCGCTGGCGGAAGTAGCCCTGATTGTAGAGCAGGCCGACGCCGATGAAGGGCAAGCCCAGGTCGCTGGCCGCTTTGCAGTGATCGCCCGAGAGAATGCCCAGACCGCCCGAGTAGATGGGGAGGCACTCGTGCAGGCCAAATTCGGCGGAGAAGTAGGCGACCAGCTCGTCCTTGGCGTGGGGATAGTTCTTGGTAAACCACGTCTCCTTCGGATGCATGTAGGCGTTGAAGGCCTTCATCACGGCGTCATAGCGAGCCAGCCAGGTCTTTTCTCCGGCCACCTTCTGCATGCGGCGCTGATCGACCTTGGACAGGAACTGTATCGGATTGTGATAGCAGCTTTCCCACAGATCAGGGTCGATGTCGGC
>DASYBA010000481.1:0-4542 GCA_036501005.1 Candidatus Xenobia bacterium
GCTCATGGTCCCGGGCGGGATACGCTAACCTTGTCGGATTTCCTGCTACCTGTTCACTAGACCGAGCGAAGGTGTCTTGGTCCGCTATACTGACCGCACGAGCCTACCGGAATGCTTCAACACACATGAATACTGGCGCCCTGAGCTACCAAACTTCACGATGGAGTGCAGATTGGTGAGGATGTGTGCCCGATTCGGAGATAGTCGCGAAACCAGTCGACGGTCTGCCGAAGCCCCATCTCGAAGGGAACCTTGGGCTTCCACCCCAGCAAGCTCCGCGCTCGGCTAGCATCTGCATACATCCTCCAGATCTCCGTTGGCCGGTAGGGGATGGCCCCGATGCGAACGTCAGATGTTGTTTCAGTCAGACGAGCTATCGTTTCGACCAGAGTTCGAATCGAAATTTCCTCCCCAGCCGCAAGATTAACGACCCCTTCCAGGCGGCCGTCATGCTGTGCTGCCAGCAACAACCCCTCAACCAGATCCTCGACATAATTGAATTCCCTCGTCTGTTCGCCTAACGTGGTTTCCACCGGCTCGCCCCGCAGACACTTGATGATGAGCTCTGGAATAACAGCCTTCATGCTCTGATACGGCCCATAGGCATTGAACGGTCGGAGTACAACGACGTCTGCTCCCATGCGTTGGTGCATGAGGCAGTACAATTCGCCGGCGTACTTGGTGATGGCATAAGGAGATATCGGTTTCGGGGTCATCGACTCTACAAAGGGGACGGACGTCTGATATCCGTAGACCTCGGAGGTAGACATATAGACGAACCGGCTCGCCCTACCGGTGCAGACGTCCAGCAGGTTTGCTGTGCCCTTGGCGTTCACGTCGAAACATTCCTCGACTTGGACGAAGCTTTCGCCCACATGATTGTAGGCGGCCAAGTGGAAGACTAGCTCCGGCTCAAACTCCCTCACTCGGGCCAGTGGCCCCCGGTTGCGGAGGTCGGCCTCAATGAGAGTCAGATCCTTCCAGCAATCTTTCAGGCGTTCGTTACGAATGACGCTGTTATAACGAACACAGAGGCCAACCTGCGCCCCCTCCTGCAACAACCGTTTCACCAGGTGGCTGCCGATGAATCCCGATCCACCCGTCACCAGGACTCGCTTGGATTTCATGAGGTCTCCTTAACTGCGCCGTGCGTATCAGGAGCATGGAGTCCTGTCACATGGCTGATGTCTTCATGCGTTTCCATCAAGGTTATGAATTCGACAATCTGCGCCTCGGCTGAAAGTCTCTCCATTTCAGTATTCACGGTGATATGCCTGCCCCCATGCTCATAGGCGAAGAGACGGCCGGTGGCGGCGAGGTCAGCCAGAAAGCCGCTCATGCCTGTAGCGCACGCCAGCAGATCCATGGCCTCAGGTTCGAGCAGCAGATAGCCGATGTTGATCCAGTAGGGTAGCCGAGGCTTCTCTCGGAAACAGTTCACCTGTTGATCTCCATTGTATTCGACCACTCCGAACGGGCTATAAAACGGATGTACGGTAATGGTGGCCAGCGCCGAGCGCCTCGTGTGCTCGGCCGCCAGGGCGGACAAGTCCACGTTGGCCACGGTGTCGCCGTAGCAGACCAGGCTGCGCGCCGACACCAAGGGACGGGCGTCCCGGAGGCGCACAACCATGTCCGCGTCTCCGGAGTTGACGCAGCGAACGTCCCATCTATGCTGAGTTAGAAAAGCTTCGATGGCATCCGCCCGGTAGCCGGTGCAGGCCACAAAGCGCCGCACTCCCTCGTGCGATAGCCACTCCAGCAGGTGCTGTAGCAGCGGTTTTCCCCGGATCTGTACCAGGGGCTTGGGCAGGTTATCAGTCAGCGGCTTGAGTCGCTCGCCTTTTCCGCCGCAGAGCAGGATGCCGGTCACGTTCTCCATTACAGCAGCCTCTTTAGGGGAGGAACATAGGCCTGGCGGGCATGCTCTCGAGTAAGAGGCGCCACAGCGGCCCTTGCCTCAAGCCCCATGGTGCGCACCAACGCCCGGTTCGTGGCTAGAAACGCCAGGCGTTCTGTAAGCGCGTCTACATCCTGGGCGGGAACAACGAAGCCATTGAGGCCATCTCGAACCAGCTCACTGGCTCCCGTCTGTGGCGTCGTGATTACGGGAATGCCGCACGCCATGGCCTCTCCGACAACATACCCGAAACCATCCGCCAATGACGGCAGGACCACGACGCTTGATCGGCCATAGACCTCCGCCAGCCCGGCTTGACGAATTGGAACCGGACGCAGCGAAATACGGGGGTCCGCCGCCTGCTGTAGGTGAAAGAAGTGAGCCACGGGTCGAGATCCAGTACCTCCCCACAGCACCAACTCGGCATCCTTATCCGAAAGCCTGCGGAAGGCCCGCACCAGATGATGGAATCCCTTCCACGGTTCAATCAACCCTACAAAGGTAACTCTAAATTGATCCTCGTTATAGGTTGACAGAGGAAATTCTTCCATATCGAACAGCGGCGGAACCACCACGACACGGTCCGCGGAAAACCCCCGATCCAAGAACGTTTGCCGGGCGGGCGTGGACATGACGCGGATCAGGTCAGCGGACGCATATTCGTCTCGTATACGCCGGACCATGGCCGGCCCGATGGGGGGGCGGATGCCAAACTCGGCACATGAGGTCTTGGCCGCCGCATCAAAGGCATCGATGTGCATCGTGACCACGTCAAGAACGGTTCCGGTCCCTCGGTGGCGAGCCTGGCGGAGACTCTCCAGGCACTGGCCAGTGGCCCCGTGAAAGAGATCGCATATGGGCAGGCGACGCGCCACCTGGCGGTCGAATGCTGCGTCGGCCAGATGTCCCTGCCAGTCCCGGCGGCGCCGCATTACCGGGATGCGCCCAATGGCCTGGCTCATCCAGTGCGGAGCCACCGGATGCATCGGGAGATCACCAATCCCGCCCTGGCAGAAGAGCTGAACGTCAAAATCCGTGCGCAACACTTCAGTCATGTGCCGCAGGTTAAGACCCTGGCCCCCTGTGCCCAGGCCAGCGTTGGCAGCCATGACTGCGGTGGGGCGGGTCACGGCGTGTCGATCTTCTCGTGCGATGGCCGAGCATAACAACGCCGTGGCACGGTTGCTAGGAAGTTTTGCCCATACAAACCTAGACCCCCGGTAATCAGTGTCACACTGTCCTTCAGCATTGGTCTTCCATAAGTGGGGCCTACTACGATGGGCAAGATTGAAACCCTCCTCAAGATTGAAGAGGATCCTTGAATCAAGATCGAAGTCCGTGAAGAGGTCGAGGACCACTGGTGCGATATGAGGAGGCCAGGCCGTCAACGAGGTTCCATATGTCTACTGAACCCGTGGCGGTATATACCGGACCTTGTTCGGGTTCAGCATGACAGTGCCTGCTGGCGGTTAAGCGCCTCGACCTGGCGGGCTCAAACACCGGGGCCCTCTGGTGGCTCGTCGAGCTGTCTAACGACGTAGCTGACCGACACCCAGGCGTCCAGGGTAACTAAGCTAAGGGCTACGAGGCTGGGTCTCAGCTCCCGCCGTGGCTGCAAGACAACAAGGCCTGTTCCACCAGCTCCCGATCATCTGGTGATAGCTCACGTAGCAAGGGGAGCAGCATCCAGCTTGGGGTCTCTGCGAGGATCATGACGGCGCTCTCCAGCAGGGTTGCCTTGGCTTCCGCCTCGCTAGGAGCGGGTATCGGCTTGGCCTGGAGGGGAACCCGAGGGGGTGCGGTTGCCACCGTAGGAGCCGATGTGTTTGCCGCGGTCTGGGGATGTGCTTTGACCGCCTTTACCGCCAGACGCCGCTGGTCAAAGAAGCACTTTCGGCACCGATCGGCCTGGGGGGCCTTCGAGCCCCCACAGATCGGACACTCTTTGGGACCAATCGTAGAAATCTTTGCCACTGCTTCCTCAGTGGCTGCCGCAAAACCATTCGTTTCTACTGGGTTCACGGGTTCTTCCTTTCCAGCGTTGCTCTCAAACGCGGCCATCACCTCGGGCGTTACCGGCACGTCACTCAAGGATATCTTCTCCCTCCACCCGCAGAGGAGGTCTTTGGTTCCTCCTCGCCGCCGCGTGTTTGAGCAGCGCCGAATGACGGTAAGCTGCCCCCCGGGAGAGCCGTCGACCACGCGGAACACCTGGCAACGGGACTCTTGCACGGGACTCTCACACTGGGGGCAGCCGGGTCCGACAGCGGGTACGGCGCGAGGCAACATGGCTGACGGTGTGAAACGCACCGCCCCCAGGGTGATGTCAACGTAACGTTCGGTCAGCGATGAAAGAGACAGGCTGCTCCCCCCTTGAGACGCGGTGGCCAGGTCTGCGGGCTATCATGGGCCATGACCTTTTAGACAATGGCTCAGCTCGCCAGTTCCCTTCTGGCAGCCTCCAGGATAACACATCGGATTTCTAATGTTCAATGCCCTAAAGATACTATTTTTTCTAATCAAAATAGTACTAAAAATGGTTTGTCAACTAACGCTCGCTCGGTGATCGCACTGGCCGGGGGGGTTGCCCGGGATCATATCGGTAGAATGTTGGGTTGCTTCTATGCAATACGCCAGCTATA
>DASYBA010000482.1:0-11960 GCA_036501005.1 Candidatus Xenobia bacterium
GGAAGACCGCCACGACGTCGCGGATTCGGTCGCGCTGGGTCGAGCCTACCGGTGTCGGGCGAATGCGGCGCAGTCCATCGGGGCCGTGCGCGATGCGTGCTGCGACCTGGGCTTCACCATGGACTTGTTGCGGGAAGCCACCCGCCGGGGCTGTGTCGACCTGGATGCGGAGATCCTCGAGGCCAGCGTCACCCGGGCTTATGCATTGCTGGACTCCGAGCGATACGAGGAGGCCCTGCGCGACTTCACGGCGGCCGTGTCGCTGGGGGCTGACGCCAAGGACCTGCGGCCGGCCATCGAGCTATGTCGAATGGACCAGGAGGGGGCGCGAGCATGCTGAAACGGGGCACGGCACGCCGCCACGTGGCGCAGTTCTATCGACAACTGGCGCTGCTCTATCGCAGCGGGGTGAACCTGGAGCGGTCGCTGGAGATCTGTGCCCGGCAGACCTCGTCGGTGGGTTTGCGGGCCCAGTCTCGTCGCCTGGCCGAGGACCTGCGGCACGGCGTGAGAATGTCGGACGCCGTGGCCCGCATCGGAGCACCCTTCACGCCTTTGCACGCCGGGGTCATCCTGGCGGCGGAGACGACGGGCTGGTACGAACAGGGCTTCGAACAACTGGCCACGTGGGAAGAGAAGGCGGATAGCCTGGAACGGCAGATCCGCTCGCTCTTGACCTATCCCATCCTGGTGGTGACGATCGCGGCCGTCGGAACATGTCTGCTGCTTCGATTCCTCTCGCCGTTGATCGCCGACGTCGTCAAGCAGACGGGGGGCGAGGCGTCCCTGGCGACCAGGATCGTGCTGCTCTTGGGGCAGACCATCTGGTCGTGGCAGTTCTGCCTGGGGATATCGATCGCGGCCGTGGTGCTCCTGTTCGTCGGCTACCGATTGATGCGAAACGCCTGGCTCAAGCGGGCGTGGGAGCGGTGGAGCATGTACCTGCCACTGGTGGGACGGCTGTTGAAGAAGGCGTGGCTTATTCGGGTGGCTCGCTGTCTGAATTCCCTCATGAAGGCCGGCATTCCCCTGGTGACGTGTATCGAACTGGCGGCCGATGCCACGGGCAACAGCTACCTGGGCGAAGTGGTGCTGCGGGATGCGGCGATGGGCGTGCGCAAGGGTGAGCGCTTATCGCAGGCGCTGCCCAAGAAGCAGTTGTCGAGTGCATTCATCGGCATGATGGCGGTGGGTGAGACGTCGGGGCGACTGCCCGACATGCTGGGCCGGGTGGCCGACCTGCATGAGATCGAGCTGTCAAACGAGATCGAGGCGGTGCTGCGGGGCATCGAGCCGTTCATCATCACGGTGGTCGGGGGCGTCGTGCTCCTGTGCCTGATGGCGTCGCTGCAGCCTTTGTATTCGATGATCATGCGGCTCTGACGGCAGTCTGGTCCCCAGTGTGCGTGCCCCACGAGGACAGGAGGCGTCTTGACGGCGGCCGTTCCCCGGCCGTGTCGAACGTAGGCACACAACCCCAGTGTGCGCACCCAGCGAGGACACGCGGCATCGTGACGGCGGCTGATCCCGGGCCGTGTCGAACCGAGAGCAGCAGGACGCCCGCCCTTAGGTCGTGATTGTGCCTTTCTACAGCGAACGCTATAGGATGAATCGCATCATGCGGCGGCCGGTCAGGGCCGCCTGGATGTCGGCTGGCTGAGGGAGGCCCCGGATGTCGAATCCGAACCAGAACCCCAGCCGGCGGGGGCCGATCTCTTGCATGATGCGATACAATCCGTTGGCCACTGCCGCGGGCTCTTCGACGACTTCGACCCGGGTCCGGCGGCGACGTCCCTGCAAGATCAAATCAACCTCGTCGCCCGTCTTCAGGTTGCGAGTCCACGGCGCCCCGCTGAAGGCCGTCACCGCACCGTCCAATAAGCGGTAGCTGATGGGCGATTGGTAGACGTTCCCAGTCTTCTGCCCCCGATACTCCGCCAGCACGATGGCGCCGCTCACGATGGAGTGCAACGGACCCTGCAGCAGCCTACGCACCACGGGATTGATCAGGTGCAGCAGCCATAGGGGAGGAACAGACGAGGTGATCCGAACCACGCGTCAGGCTTCCGCACCGGGTCACCTTGTTCCGCTCTGCACCGTTGACGGTTTCAGGATCAGCCATCGGAAGGATCGGTCCACGCCAGCCAGGAAGATAGCTATCTACATAGCCATCGGGGACGGTCAATGAGTCAGGAACGCCGGGTCTCAATCGCTGAAGCCAAGAATCGGTTGCCCAGCCTGGTGCACGAGGCCGAACAAGGCACGTCTGTCGAGTTGACCCGCCGTGGGAAACCCGTGGCCATCCTGCTGTCGTGGGACGCCTACCAAAGGCTGGCTTCCCACCACGCCTCGCTGAACGTCTACGACGCTGTCATGCGTTGGCGGAAGGAGGCCAAGGTCGAGGAGCTCGACATCAACCCTGATGAAATCTTTGTGCGAGATCAGTCGTCGGGACGAGAGTTCAACTGGGAATGAGCCATGATGCGCTACCTTCTTGACACCAATGCATTGTCGGAGCCAGCGCGGCCACGACCAAACGCCCGGCTCCTGGAACGCTGGGATCGCTTTGGACATCAGTTGTCGACGGCCAGCATCGTCTGGCACGAGCTTTGGTACGGAGCCTTGCGGTTGAGCCCTGGTCGACGCCAAGAACAACTTCTGGCCTATCTGGAAGACACGATTGGGCCGCGAGTTCCAGTTCTTCCCTACGATGACCGGGCGGCCGTGTGGCATGCAGCCGAACGTGTCCGACTGGTGGCGGTTGGGCGACCCATGCCGTTCGGAGATGCCCAGGTCGCCGCAGTCGCCAAGGTCAATGACCTCATCCTCGTGACCGCCAATGTGCGCCACTACCAGTATTTCGACGGACTGCAGATCGAAGACTGGACCGCCTAGACTCGCCCTAGCCTACAAGCCGGCGAACGCGTTGACCCAGGGGGTCTTCTTGGTCGACAGGCCGACCGGGTATGCCCCGGGCGGCGTGACCACCAGGTGCATTTCGAGGGTGCTGGACTCAAACGTGGGCCCGGCCGCAAACCAGACCACGGTGGGCGCCGAGGTCAGGTAGCGGGTGCTGTCGCGCACCACGACCTGGGTGGTTGGAAAGCCCGGCTCGTAGAGAAATCGCTCCAGCACCTGCTGCTGGGGCTGGGTGGGATCCGCCGCCGTCCGATACGCCACCGTGGTACTGTTCTGTGTTTGCAGCACGATAAAGGGAGACCCCTGCGCGAGGGTGGCATAGTTCGGCTCCAGCACCGAGCTGGTCTGGCGCACGTCGTCGCTCATGCGATAGAGGGCGGTGGTGCCCTGATCCAGGGCCGTGCCTCTCGCCTCCCCGGCCCGAGTCGTCTGCATGGCTTTGGCCAGCATGTCGGTACCGACCGTCACCACCATGGAAAAGATGGCGGCCCCGACCAGGACCTCACTCCCCCCCCAGCAATGCGAGCTAAAGCTCTCGTCGGATCACGCCTGCTGCCACGCCTTCATTGCTGACTTGAGGTGGTCTTCTGGTTCCCGTTGAATACTGCGTCGGTTTCGAGCCGGTGTCGCTAATTCCTCGAGGTCTCTCCGGGCCTTTGCCAGTGCCTCAGGAGACACTTCTCGAAGGCGCTCCTTCACCGTTGGGCGTTGCACCAGACTTGACCAAGACTCCAACACGAATTCGGCGCAAGTCTCCAGGGGTCCCCCGGCCGTGCTCTTGCGGCCAGTCGACTTCCTGTCTTGGCGCTTCACAGCACCGAAAAGCCGCTCCGTGTCGTTGTTGGTACGGGGCAGTCCAGGAGTGTCGTAGCAATAAAACAGGCCAGGCCAGAACCGGTCGCAGATCTCGGCCACATCACGAATGAAGTCGCCGCGCGGCGCTCCTCGGCCACGCTGGGGAGCAGCGTCCACTTGCCGGTTCAGATAGGTCCGCAGCACACGCTGGACCTGTGAACCGGAAGAGTCGGAGTCCAGCAGGTGCGCTATCTTTCGCAACATAACGACCTGCTGAGTAAGACGCCGAGCCAGTTCTGCCTGGTCCGATACAGCACTTAGGGTACTCAGCACGAGGGCCAACAGGGGCCACTTTCCGCCCTTCTTCTTGGCGGCCGCGGCGGCTGTCTCTGAGACCTGCTGGGCGCGAGCGAAGCGTTTCAGTGGGGCCGGGTCCAGTACGGCATCGCCAGAGACACTGGCCGCAGCCCGTGCCGCCTTTACAAGCGACTGGGCCATCTCTAACTCGGCCGGAGAACTGTCACAGGCTTGCGCACGTGCCTGCAGATCCCGGTCCAGCCTCTTGATGTCGGTGAGCAAGTCCTTCACAGCCCCCCCCAACGTAGCAAGATCGGACTCCATTGGCTTCGCGATGTTCTTCAGAAAGTGGAGATGGCAGTATTGATGCGGAACCCCCGGAAGCACCCGACCAACAGCGGATACAATGGCCTTCTCCTTGTCCGAGATGACGCCAATAACAGGGACTCCCAATGCCTTAACCTTCTGGAGCAGCTGGCCCAGCATCGCATCATCTCGACGGTCCACCCGCTCCGAATAGAGGATTTCACCGGACAGAACATCCCGCAGAACGTATAGAACGGGCGACGTGTCGTCGAACGACACACCGTCGACCGAGAGAATGATCCCCCCCTGAGCCACGAGCATTCGCCGTATCACATCCGTATCTGCATTCACCGCGTGGACCAGAGCCAGGAAAATCTTGAACAGATTCCCGACATGTCTGCCGCTGATGCGAACGCCGTGTTCCTCCTCCAGCTCCCGATGGATCTCGGGCTGCGACTTTCCACCCGTCAAACGCCCCTCACCAACGAACACCACCACATCCAGCCCATAATCGCACCGTGGCAGCATCGGCAGTAGGCCCTCAGCTAACGGCCGGATCGGCTTGCCATAAGCCTTGCAGTCCGGATTAGGACAGCTCTTGTCCCTCGCCACCACGAGGCGCTGCTCGCTGAGCGTGCGAAGCGGGCGTCTACGGTGCTGTGTCACACTCAGGTTGCAGTCGCATTCTGGGCAGCGCTCCGTGGCGGGGGTAAGAATCAACTTCTCGAGATCCGCCGTACACTTGACCTTTCGCATTGCCCACCTCCAGCAAGATGTTACTGGAGCTGACTTCCGGGCGCGTTGGCTGCCTCCTGCCCTCACTCGAATCCGACTATGTCATGACTTTTGCCTGGTTTGCCGGGGGGGCCTCACTCAAAGTCTGTCCACTGCATCGGCGTTTCATGGGTTGTCTTCCCCTCACAACGTTTCCAGCTCGACCACCGTCTTGCGGGTCGGGTCTGCCGTCCGATAGACGGTCACCTTCAGGTAGAGCAGTCCGCTGGGGTGCGGCAATCGCTGGATCTCTCCGGTCAGTTCGGGGAGGACCGGGTCGGCCGCCGTCTGCCGGGCTGTGGGGTCGCCGATGGCGTCTTCCATGCGTTGCTGCGCGAAGTAGGCGGCCTGGGTGGTCAGCTTGCTGTCACTGAGGGCCCGGCTGGCCGCAGGAATCATGTAGGCCGTGGTCGCGATGCCGATGGCCAGGAGGAAGATGGCGAGAAGGTTCTCGATGATGGTGAACCCCGGGGCTACAGGGTGGAATCTTGCCATTGGATCACCCCCCCATCGAAGTTGATCAGGGCCGTCTCGACGTGCTTGGCCCGACTGGTGGTTCCCTCGCTGGTCACCTGGAGAAACTGGGGCCCCATCTTGACGCCGGTGACGTTGAGAGTGCCAGTATCGAAATGGAACGTCACGGCAAACGGCTGCCACGTCCAAGGACCCTGGCCGTTCCCATTGAAACTGTTGTTACACTGGCTTCTGTGGCCATTCTGGTTGGGGCGCTGGGCGAGCTGCTGTTGCACCTGCTGCGCGGCGTAACGCATGCCCGCATCCGACAAATATTCGGCCTGGATGGACGTCACCGTTCGGGTGGTATTGCGCAGGTGGAACGTGCTGCGCGTGCTGTAGGCCAGCCCCAGCATGAACACCACCGCCAGGACGCTGATGGCGACGCCGAGGGCAAAGCCCTGTCGGCGCCTCATCGCCCGTTCGGCCCAGACAGGAGTCCAACGTGGTCTCGGGCCAGCCCAAGGGCCCTGTCGCCGGCCCAGGGCGCCTCCCGCCGATCCCAGGAGCTGAGGCCGAACATCGACGAGTCGGGCTCGTTGTGGGACACCGCTACTTCGCCCTCGTCGCCTTCCAGACCCGTCTGCACGTCGGCCAGGGTGACTCGCAACACCTCTGACTCGGTGGTCAGGCCTTGGGCCGCCTTGGTCAACGCATCCTCGATGAGCAGTCGCATGCCCTGCTTGCGGGCCAGGCTCTCCAGGTCTGAGTCGGCGGCATTCTGGATGATGGCCTCCTGCATCTCAGGCGTCATCAGCATGACCTCGAAAATGCCGATACGACCTCGGTACCCGGTGTGGTTGCACTGCGGGCACCCCGCGCCCTGCGCCAGGTCGCCTTTCCGATAGGCGATGCCGTAGCGCTCCATCAACCTGAAGAAGCGAGGGGAGAAGCGGGCCGGTTCTCGACAGTCCTGGCACACCACCCGCACCAGGCGCTGGGCCAGCGTGCCCAGGCAGGTCGACCCCAAGAGAAGCGAGTTCACGCCCAGGTCTTTGATGCGGGTGATGGTTCGAACCGCATCGTTGGCGTGCACCGTCGACAACACCAGGTGGCCGGTCAGCGAAGCCTCGACGGCCATGACCGCCGTCTCATGGTCTCGGATTTCGCCCACCATGATGATGTCTGGGTCGTGTCGCAAGAACGACCTGAGCGCCTCCGCAAACGTCACCCCCTTGGCGGCGTTGGTCTGGACCTGCATGACCCCGGGAATGTTGCGCTCTACCGGATCCTCGATGGTCAGGATCTTCTTTTCCGGCTTGTTGAGGTGCCGCAGCACCGTGTACAGGGTGGTCGTCTTGCCGCTGCCGGTCGGCCCCGAGACCAGCAGAATGCCGTGCGGAGCCGCGACGATGTTGCGGAAGCGGCGCAGTTCGTGTTCTGCAAAGCCCAGGTTCTGGAAGCTCACCCCGTCATCTTCGGCCGGATGGAGACGGATCACGATGCTTTCGCCATGGACGGTGGGCAGGACGGAGACTCGCATGTCGAGCTTGCTGCCCGCCAGGTAGATGCGGCCGTCCTGCGGCTTCTGGTTCTCGGCAATGTTCATGGTCTTGCCGGACGCGCCCGACTTGTTCTTGACCACCACCGGGATGGCCGTTTTCAAATGTCGAATGACCAGCCGGCGCGGCGCCACGGTTTTCATGTCGAACGAGTTGACCAGCATGCCGTCTCGACGAAAGCGAATCTGGATGTCGTCTTCCCAGGGCTCGATATGGATGTCGGTCGCTCGACACTGGATGGCCATCTTGATGATGCGGTCGACCACGTCTCGGGGGCTGACGTTCAACGACCTCGGCGTGCCATACAGCATGTCCTGGAAGGCCTTGATGTCGGCCAGGGTGACGACATACCGCTGGTTCACCCGGAAGTCGGTGCGGGCCTCGACCTGGGTGATGGCGTTCTCGTCCTTGGGATTGACCATGGCGAGTGCGATGCCATCTTCGTTCAAATCGACACAGGCCACCAGGAAGGCGGTGCCGATGTCCTGCGGTACCACCATGGCCACACCGGACGGGACGTCAGCGGCCTCCAGATCGAAGGGGCCGACACTGTATTCGGCCGCCAGAGCGTCTAGCCAGGCAACCTTTCCAACGACCTCCATGAAATACGGTTCGAGCTCCGAGGGGGTGGTACGATTGGACTTGATCAGGCGAGCCAGTTCGTCTCGCGACACCCGATCGTCAGACAGAAGAGCACGCAAAAATGGAGACTGAGTCTCGTCGACGACGTCCTGCCAACCCCCTTTGCGGCTTCCGGCCTTGCGGATGAACTGCGGCGCTGCGGGTGGCATGGGCATGATCTGGGCCTCCTCCCCTGTTTCTGAGTCGGCCTGGGGAGGCGTCACGGCCGGCAGCAAACCCTTGCTGCCGGCCTGCCTTCTTTCATCTATCCCCTGTGTATCGGCTTCCTCGATTAAAGCCTACCATGGGAAAGGCCGACCCGTGAATCCGTCTTTCGGACGTTCTGCCGGGCAGGGGGGCTTAGTTCGAAGGACTTAAAGGCTTGGGCCGTTCGTCGGATCGGCGCCGGGTGAGGCGCAGGTTGGCCACCAGCAGGAGGAAGACCGACACCCAGCAGGCGCCCACCAGAACGGTGATCCACTTGTAGCCATGGCCCAGGAGATGGACGAACCAATAAATGAAGAAGAAATGGGCCAGCGTACAGAAGGTGGCCAGTGCGCAAAGGATGAGGGCATCCTTGACCTTTTCCACGATACCCCTATTATGGCATGCGCCCTGCGCAAAGTCAAAAAAATCGCCGGTGCGCGACCGGCGACATCAGGTAGTCAGCCATTCAATTCGATAGCCGTACCGGGCTGCGACCTGGCCGAGAAGGTTCCTACGCAAAGGGCAGGGAACCTGGACCGCCATGGATCTCTCTGCCTTGTTCCGCCGGGGGCCCTACACCGCCTTTCCGCGCAGTTTCAGCCCGCTGCCGCACCCCAGCCTGCTGGGCGCCACGTGGCAGGTCGTGTCCAGCCCGTCGGGCGTGCCCGCCGTGCAGTTGCAGTTCAATTTTCCACCCTACGGGGCCGGGGTTTCCAATCCCGACATGACGCTGGCGCTGCTGCTGGACCGCAGCGGTTCCATGGGAGAAGCGTATCGTGACGGCCACGTCTACAACCTGGCCTCGACCATCCTGCAGCGTCTGCAGATCGTCGGGACCGGCTTTGACCTGGTGTTCTACAACGGCGACGCTTCCTTCGTCGGGCACATCGACTCTGACGCGGCGCTCTCCACTGCCATCCGAAACCATCAACCGGGCGGCGGCACCTATGTCTGCGATGCCTTGAGGGGAACGGTCAAGCGGTACCGCAAGCAAAAAGGCCTCTACATCATCGTCATCACCGACGGCGAGTTTGCCGACAAGCAGGCCGCACAGAACCTGGTGGTGCAGGAGTTCCTTCCCCAGTTGACGCCGGACAACCCGTTCGCCTTCCGCCTGCATTTCGTCGGGGCCGGGCCGGAGGTCGACCGGGAGTTCCTCGAGCAGTTGGAAAAGGCGGCCTCGAGCGGCGGCGTCGCCATGGTCTCGGGCCACCATCACGCCCACCTGAGCCACGCCCACCTCACCATCCAGCAAGAGATGGAGCGGTCCTTTCTGGGCGTAGGTCGATCGGTCGAGTTCAGACGGCCCGAGGTGCCAGACGCGGAGAGCCATCACGTCGCCCGCGTCGCCCAGCAGGGGGCGCAGAACTGGCACAGCGGAGACGACGATCAGTTCGGCTTCCTGCCGATCAACTCAACCTGGCTGGTCGAAGTCGCGCCCACCACCGCATCGCACCTCCGCTTGCAGGTCTTGTGGTCGACGGACAGCGGGCCAGACACGATGGACCTGGTGGTGCCCTTCGTCGCCCCCCAGGCCCGCGCGGCGGGCTGGCATTTCCACTGGCCCTGGGCGTCGGAGACCGACCGGGCGCGGGTCGAGGAGCGTCGGGTGCGCCAGCAGGCCGAACTGGACGCCTCCCAGGAGCGGGCTCGGGAGGATCTCAAGGCCCTCGCCCGTGGCGGCATTCCCGTCCAGGCCCGCCAGCGCCTCAAGGAGCTGAAGGAAGACCCCAACGCCCTCTTCACCAGCGACCTGGATCCCTCCGAGGCGGCCCTGTTGCGGCGGGTCGGATATCGCCCGGTGGCCCTGGTCACGGGCAGTGCCATGTACCACGTCGGCCAGGCCTACGCGTCGACCCAGGACTGCGAAGTGCCCGTCATGTCCCACGCCTACGACGAGGCGACCCGCCTGGCCGTCAGCCGCATGGAGGCCGAGGTCAAGGTCGTCGGCGCACACGGCGTCATCGGGGTTCGGTTCGACATGACCCAGCGCGAGTGGGGAGACAAGACCATCGAGGTGATGGTCGTCGGGACCGCCGTGGTGGGGCCCGGCCCCGCCCCGGATGAGCCTTTCCTGTGCGACCTCTCGGGCCACGAGTGGTGGGCCCTGCGGCGGGCCGGCTACGAGCCGCGCGAGCTGGTGTGGGGTCATTGTAGCTGGTTCATCTTCACCGATTCGAACGACCAGTGGATCTTGCAGAACTGGCAGAACCAGGAGCTGACGCACTGGAGCCAGGGATTGAGCCGCGCCCGCACGCTGGCCCTCAAACGGGTGCACGAGATGGCCCAGGCCGAGCGTGCCACCGGGGTCGTCGGCGTATCGATACAGCGGCGCCTGTCCGAGGTCCGTCTGGTCGGCAACGAGTTGGAGCATCACACCCTGCTGGTCAGTATTCTGGGCACCGCCATCCGACCCATGGCCGCCGCCCCCCAGAAAGTGCCTGCCAGTGCCATGGTCCTCTCGCTGCTGGATGGTTCCATGATGCCGGTCGGCGTCTTGAGAGAGACCGATGCCAAGTTTGAATAGGAGGAGGCTGTCATGACCGATCCCAACCCCGAATTTGCCACCCTTCCCAAACACGCCCAGGAACGCCTGGTCGAAATGCGGGGCAAGGACGAGTCGTCACGTCTTTTCACCAGCGATCTGTCGACCGCCGAGTTCCTGCTGGTCAAGGAAGCGGGCTTCGATCCGATAGGCCTGGTGGTGGGCAGCTCCATCTATCACGTCGGCTTTCAGTTCACCAACATGTTCCAGAACCAGGAGATGACGGTGCTCACCCAGGCCATGTACCAGGCCCGCGAGCTGGCCATGGAGCGTATGGAGAGAGAGGCCGCCGAGCTGGGGGCTGATGGCGTCGTGGGCGTGCGTCTGGAGGTCAACCACAAGGAGTGGGGCACGCACATTGCCGAGTTCGTGGCCATGGGCACCGCCGTTCGACACCGCAACGACCCGCACCGCTACAAGAACAAGCACGGCCAGCCCTTCACCTCCGACCTGTCAGGGCAGGACTTCTACATCATGCTGCGGTCGGGGTATCGACCGCTGGGCCTCGTCATGGGCAACTGCGTGTATCACATCTCCACCATGAACTTCTCCAACGTGCTCAAGAACATGACGCAGAATACCGAGTTGACCCAGTACACCCAGGCGCTCTACGACAGCCGAGAGCTGGCCATGGAGCGGATGCAGAAAGAGGCTGAAGACCTGGGGGCCAAGGGCATCATCGGCGCCGACATTCACGAGCGTACGCATACGTGGGGAGCGCACGTCATCGAGTTCTTCGCCATTGGAACGGCCGTCGAGGAGATCAGCCAGGATCACGTCATCGAGCCCCCGGTGATGGTCCTGCCGCTCATCGGATAGGACTTTCCTGGCGCATGTTGAAAATTATTCAGCATGAGTCTTTCCCGCGCGCTTCGGGTCGAACCCCATCTGCCCAACATGTCCCAGGTGGCCACGCCCCGCCAGGTGGTGGCCCGGGTACAGGCTGCGGTGGCCCTGCTGGCGGCGCATCAGCCGACGGGTGACGCCCAGTCAGTCTATCAGAATCTGCTGCTCCTCACCTCTCGGCTGCTCTTTCTCGGGCTCGCCGGCCAGGTCGACATAGACGGGCCGGGGACGACCGACTGGCGCCTCCGGTCGTTCCGCAACCGTTGGCACGCCCGCATGCACGCGGCGGTGCAGGAATTGGCCTTCCTGCGGGCGCAGTCCGGCCTGCTGGAGCCCGGAGATTTCGAACCCACGGTCCTGGCCGAGGCCATGGAGGCCCTGCAAGGCGACGGGGCCATGCTGAACGCCCACACCCTGGGCAGCGCATTCGAAAGCCTGCTGGCCTTCCATCCGGTCGTCGACCGGGGCGTCCTGTCGTTTGCGACGGCCGCCGGCAACTCCCGCAAGACGACGGGCAGTTACTACACCCCGGATGCCCTCATCCAGTGCTTGTTGGATACGGCCCTCGACCCCTTGAAAGGCTCACCCTTGAAGGTGTGCGACCCCTCCTGCGGCAGCGGCCAGTTCCTTCTGGC
>DASYBA010000483.1:0-1803 GCA_036501005.1 Candidatus Xenobia bacterium
CCCCTTGCCCGCGGTCATCGGGTGCCCTTAGGGTGCATCTCGCACATTTGCAGCACAGCGCTCGTCGGCAAATTGTTATTGCCCGGGTCACTGTTCTGCCCTGTCTTCCCGATTGCCGTTCGTGGCTCCTCAATGGTCCGCTCGTGGGCTGCCGGAAGACGCGTGCGTATGGCGGCCACAGCCTCGATCGATCCCATTCGGCAAACTAGGTGAGCCCTGGTCATAAATAGGGAGCCGCAGCGAGGACACCTCACTGCGGCGGTTTCCTATCATGGGAATATTCAACGTCCACACGAGAGGAGACGTTCCCATGATAGAGCAGTCGGAGCCGATCTTGGTGCTGTTGTCCCTGGTTGAGGGCCTGCCGTTGCCACCACCTTCCCCGCGTCGCGGCCGTCCCGACGTCTATGCCGACCACCTGATCCTCAAAGGATTGGTGGTGATGCTGGTGCGCCGGGTCTGGCAGGCGCATGGGCTCCTCGCCATCTTGGCTGAACCCACCCCGCAGATGGCCCGCATCCGGGCGCAGTTGACGGACCAGCAGGGGCGCGTTCCCAGCCGGCGCACCTGGGAACGGCGGCTGGACCGCCTGGCCGGCATCCTCCCCTTGCTCATTGCCCTCCTGGGCGCCTGGCTGCTGCGTCGGTTGGACCCCTGGCCGCACGGCGGTCGGGCGGTGGCCATTGACTCCACCTGCCTGCGTGCTCGGGGTGGCGTCTGGCACAAGAAGCAGCGGGACGCCGGTGAAGTGCCCCACACCAGCATTGACACCGAGGCGGCGTGGACCAAGTCGGGCTGGCACGGCTGGGTGTACGGCTGGAAGCTGCATGTGGTCGTCACTGTCTCGGACACGGTGTGGTTGCCCCTGGCCGCCGACCTCACCCCGGCCAATGTGGCCGACAACGAACATGCCCCGCTTTTGCTGACCGACCTGCCCGCGGCGATCAGCGCTGTCCTGGGCGACCAGCACTATAACGACCCCGCCTTGCACGCACTGGTGACCGAGGCCAACCGCCTGCTGATCACCACCAAACGGGGGGCCTACCCGCACACCGATGCCGGGGTGGAGGTACGCCGCTTGTTCCATCAACTCCGCTCCCATGCCATCGAGAACTTCAACGCGCAGTTCAAGACCATCTTCGGTTGCCTGGGCAATGTGCCGACCCGGGGCCTCGTTCCCACCCGCCTGTTCGCTTTGGGCGCTGTCCTGCTCTACCAACTCACCCTCTGGCATCACGCCATCGCCGACCGCGACCTCCGCCAGGGCCTCAAGCCCTTCCTGTTGTCCGCCTGATTTATGACCACGGCTCGACTAGATGGGTTTTCCCACTCGGAGCGGCGCTTGAACGCCCACCCGGCGGGCCGTATACTTGAACCACTTACTCCGCACTCCCGCGCGGATCGTTCGCAAGGAGATAGAGTACCGATGCAGCGCTTGACGCAGCCGAGCTATCAGCAGGGCCTGGGCGCCATTGGCCGGTATCTCGACCAATACGGCTTTGAGGATTTGATTCTCTGTGAACTTGACGACGGCTTCGTCGGCCGGGTAACTCAGGCGGGCAAATTGGTGGAGGCTATTCCGTTTCCACTTGCCGATTTGCAGAGCATGGTCCGCCAACCGGGAGGAGTGGTCGGCCAGAGCGCGTCGGAAAGTCGTCTTCCACGCAGTTCCGGGTCATTTATCCGGCGGATCCTGGGGACGTACAGAGATTTTCTGAGTGCGCTCGGCGGTCAATGTGACCTTCTTCAAGCTTCCACCATCTTGATCGTGGAATTGGCGGACGAGGTGTTGGTGACGTTCCG
>DASYBA010000484.1:0-7107 GCA_036501005.1 Candidatus Xenobia bacterium
CCGGCGTGCAGGATGTTGCGGTTCAACACCACGCCCAAGGCAGAGACCACCACGAACGCGGTGAGCAGATAGAAGGCGACGTCGTTGACCATCAGCCCAATGCCCCGCTGGCAAAGATCACCCAGATGGTGGTGACGAAGGTGGCGATCACGAGATTGACCAGGGCCGTCGGCAGCAGGACCTTCCAGCCAAAGCTCATGAGATGATCGGCTCGCAGGCGGGGGAACGACCATCGGACCCACATGAAGAGAAGCACCATCAGATAGGCTTTGGTCATGAAGACCACAAACCCGATCAGGTCGACTACCACCAGGGGCAGATGCTGAATCAGCAGCGGATCGATGTTGAAGCCGATCTTCCAGCCGCCCAGAAACACCAGCGTGGCCACGCACGAGATGATGAACATGTTGATGAACTCGGCGAGATAGAACATGGCGAACCGCATGCCGCTGTACTCAGTGCTGAAACCAGCCACCAGCTCGCTTTCGCCCTCCACCAGATCGAAAGGTGGACGGTTGGTCTCGGCGTTGCCACAGATCAGGTAAACCACAAAACCCAGGAAGTTGACCACCAGCCAGGCGGGCCAGCCCACCATGAAGTGATGAGAACCGAAGGTCAGCCGCAGGAACGTCGATTCGGAGTTGACGATGTCTTGCAGATTGAGACTGCCCGCCATGATGACGGGCCCCATGAGGGCGACGATCATGGGCACTTCGTAGCTGATCATCTGGGCCACCGACCGCAACCCGCCCAGCAGGGAATACTTGTTGTTCGAACCCCACCCGGCCATCATGATGGAAATGACCGTCAGCGAGCTGACCGCCAGGAGGTACAGCAGGCCGACGTTCATGTTCGATACGACCAGGTCCTGGCCGATGGGAATCACGATGAGAGACAGCATCGTCGCGGTGATGACCAGGTACGAGGCCGACTTGTAGACCGGCAGGTCGACCTGCGACGGAATGATGT
The DNA here is from genome assembly GCA_036501005.1 of Candidatus Xenobia bacterium. Lineage (GTDB taxonomy): Bacteria > Vulcanimicrobiota > Xenobia > RGZZ01 > DASYBA01 > DASYBA01. The sequence goes on from DASYBA010000484.1 coordinate 970, forward strand.
CTTCCTTGAAGAGGAGCTTGATGGCGTCGGCGCCGGTCTGCAAGAGCCCACCGGTCCACATGTTGCGGCTGCGCCACCCCCACGGTGCGGCCACCATGGGACCGACCCGGTTCTGCATGCGGGCGCTGATCTTGCGCTCCAGCCAGATGAGCACGAGGGCCGAGACCGAGACAAAGATGACGAAGATGATCAGGAGCACGACCATCACGATGACGTCCTGCACGATACCGGACAGGTTGTTGAAGGGAGGGATCAGATCGAGGAGATACTTTAGCGCTTGGTGCACAGGATCAGGTCCACTCCAGAACGCCCTTGCGCCAGGCATAGACCAGCGCCAGGATGAGGAAAGCCAGGAACAGCACCATCTCCATCAAGGCCGCCGAATGCAACTGGGCGGTGAGAAGGAGTTGCTTGAAGCTGACTGCCCAAGGGGCGACGAATACGGTCTCGACGTCGAACAAGACGAAGACCATGGCGAACAGATAGTAGCGGACGTTGTACTGCACCCAGGCCGGCCCGAACGGCTCCTGCCCGCATTCGTAGGTACTTTCCTTGACCGGATCGGGCTTTCTCGGGCTGAGCAATCCGGCCGTCACAATGCCGCCGCCGGCCAGCAGGCCCGCGCCGCCGATCATGAAGACCAGGATATAAATGTACTGAAGGGAGTCCGGACTCACGACAACCTCGACAAACTGGGACCTGTGCTTTTTTTCACAATCCCGAAAAGCGGAAAAGCTTTCTAGCTCCCCTTGGGAGTTCCTTTACGGGCTATGGCGCTTAGAAATCTCGCTTGATGACGTAATCGACGAGATCTTCGAGCGCCGTGCGGGCCGGACCGGGCCGGAAAGCGGCCAGGCAATCGCGGGCTTCACCGCAGTAGCTGCGCGCCCGGGCCAAGGCATACTCGCGCGAGCCGTTGCCGTCGAGAATGCCGCGGATCTCGCAAATGCGGGTGCTCTCCAGATGGCCATTGGACAGGTGGGCCCGGATGCTGGCCACGTCGGCCGGGCTGGCGTGGCGCAAAGCGTGGATGAGGGGCAGGGTGAACTTTTTCTCCAGAAGATCGTTTCCGACCGGCTTGCCCAGCGCCGCTGCATCTCCCCACAGGTCGAGGCAGTCATCGACGATCTGGAAGCCCAGGCCCAAGTTGAGCCCGTAGGCCGCCATCTTCTCCACCTCGTCGGGCGCCGCGCCCCCGACCAGGGCCCCCAACCGGGCGCAGGCGGCAAACAGGGCGGCCGTCTTGCCCGTGATGATGCGGAGGTAGCTCTCCATGGTGATGTCGAGGTTGTCCTGCTCCTCCAGTTCCTTGAGCTGCCCGAGCGCCATGTGAGAGGTTGCCTCAGAAATGATGCGGGTGTACTGGACACGATCGTCCTTGCACAGCTCGAGCAGGGCCTGGGTGAGCAGGTAGTCGGCCAGCAGGATGGCCACTTTGTTGCTGTAGCCCACACTGGTGGCCGCCATCCCGCGGCGCTGCGGCGCGTTGTCGACGACGTCGTCGTGCAGGAGTGAGGCCACGTGGATCATCTCGACCGCCGACGCCAGGCGGATGGCCCGCGCCTCGTCGTGCTGGAAGAGCTGGGAAGACAACAACACCAGCGCCGGTCGTACCCGCTTGCCGCCCGACTGCACGATGGCCTGCGCCGAGGCCCACACCAGCGCCACGTCGGTCGGCGCGCTGGAGAGGAAGTAGGTGTCGACGGCGGTCAGTTCCCGCTCGATGCTCTTGAAGACGTCGATGACCATGTTACCGGCCTGCCAGCTCCGCCAGGCTCGCCTCAGCCGCCGAGAGGGTCTTGGCCACGTCTTCTTCGCTGTGAGCCGCACTGACGAAGAAGGCCTCGTACTGGGAGGGCGCCAGATACACCCCCCGCGCCAGCATGGCGCCGAACCAGGCCCCGAACCGGCCCACGTCGGAAGCCTTGGCGGTGGCCATGTCGACCACTGGGGCGGGAGCGAAAAAGACGGTCATCATGGACCCCACCCTTTGCACCTGGACGGTGAGGCCGGCCGCCGCCGCCCGCCGTTCCAACCCGCTGGCCAGTGCGGCGCTGCGGGCCTCCAGCCGATCATAGACGGACCGATCCTCCTGCAGCACTCGCAGGGTCTCCAGACCGGCCGCCATCGACACGGGATTGCCGGACAGGGTGCCCGCCTGGTAGACCGGGCCCAGCGGAGAAACCTTCGCCATGATGTCGGCCCGCCCGCCGTACGCCCCGACCGGCAGGCCGCCGCCGACAATCTTGCCGAGCGTGGTCAGGTCGGGTGTGATGCCAAAACGAAGCTGCGCCCCGCCCCACGCGACCCGAAAGCCCGTCATGACCTCGTCGAAAATGAGCACGGCTCCATGCGCCTCTGTCAGCCGCCGGAGCGCTTCCAGAAAGCCGGGCCGGGGCGGTACCAGCCCCATGTTGCCGACCACGGGTTCGACGATGACGGCGGCGACGCTGCGCCCCTCCCGCTGAAAACAGGACTCCAGGGCGGCCAGGTCGTTGAACGGGAGCGTAATAGTCTGCCGCGTGACGTCGGCTGGAACGCCGGCACTGTCCGGCACGTCAAAGGTCATGCCGCCGGATCCCGCTCGGGCGAGAAGCGAATCGGCGTGGCCGTGGTAGCAGCCCTCGAACTTGACCAGGAGAGAGCGGCCGGTGTAGCCTCGGGCGACTCGGATGGCGCTCATGGTCGCCTCCGTGCCCGAGCTGACCATGCGCAGCATCTCCATGGAGGGAAGTGCGGCGCGGATGACGCTGGCCATCTCCACTTCCAGCTCGGTGCAGGTGCCGAACGAGAGCCCTTTCTCCGCCTGGCGCCGCACCGCTTCGACCACCCGCGGGTGGCTGTGGCCCAGGATCATGGGCCCCCACGATCCGACATAATCGATATAACGGTTGCCATCGACGTCAAGGAGGTGACTGCCTTGACCCGATGCCATGTAGACCGGTTGCCCGCCGACCGCCCGGAAGGCTCGCACCGGGCTGTTCACGCCGCCGGGCATGAGGGTCTCAGCGGTTCGGAACAGCTCTTCCGAGCGGGTTCGGGTCTGCAGCATCCAGGCCACGGCTCCTTAACAGATCACCTTGAAGGATCACGCCGCTGTGCGACGCGGCGCCAGTGTTCTGTGCAGTTCCCGGGCTTTCCTGTCAGGCTCCGGGCTCGGCAGGCGACGGTGACACGTCCGGGTCGCCGGTCGGCTCGGGTATCTGCGGGGCGGGCAACACGTCGGGCTGCGACGATGGAAACTCGACGGGACTGGTCACCGGTTCGGGCACGTCCTGCGAGGGCAACACGTCTGGTTGACCGGTGTCCGGCGGGGTGGATGGAATGGGCACTTCAGACGGCAAAGCCATAAAACTGACCTCCTGTTGAGAGGATCCTTCCCGTCTTGCTACATGCCCAACACGTGATAGCCGCCGTCGACGTGGATGACTTCGCCGGTGATGCCGGCCGCCGCATCGGAGAAAAGGAACGCGGCCGTGCCCCCGACCTCGGCCAGGTCGACATTGCGACGCATGGGCGCCCGCTCGGCATGATGGTGCATCATGTCGGAAAACCCTCGAATGCCCCGGGCGGCCAACGTCTTGATGGGACCGGCCGAGATGGCGTTGACCCGAATGCCTTGTGGACCGAGGTCGGCAGCCAGGTAGCGGACCGAAGCCTCCAACGCGGCCTTGGCCACCCCCATGACGTTATAATTGGCGACGACCTTCTCCGCTCCATAGTATGTCAGCGTGACGATGCTGCCCCCATCGGTCATCAACGGGGCGGCGTGCCGCGCCAGGAGCACCAGGGAATAGGCGCTGATCTCCAGCGCCACTCGAAACCCGTCCCGATCGGTGTCGGAGAAGCGCCGCTCGAGATCCGCTTTGTTGGCGAACGCGATGGAATGGACCAGGAAGTCGAGCTTGCCCCAACGCGCCTTGGCCTCGGCGAAGACGGCGGCGACCTGCTCGTCGGAGGCCACGTCACAGGGGGTGATGATGGGGGCGTGCAGGCTCTCGGCCAACGGGCGAACCCGCCGTTCCAAGTCGGCGTTCAGGTAGGTGAAGCCCTGCTCGGCGCCTTGCGCAGCGCACGCCTGGGCGATGCCCCAGGCGATGGAGCGGTCGTTGACCACCCCGAAGATCAGTCCCTTGCGCCCCTCCAGGGGCCGTTTCATCACGCTCTTCTCGGTCTCCAGCACGTAGCCCACCTCCTAAAGGGCCCCCCATTTCTCACGCGGCATAGCCAACTCCTGGCTGGTCCTGACCAGAGGGCGGCAGGCTAGCGCAGGAGTTTCTTTCATGTACGCGAATTTTATTCACTTACGACGATCGGGAGGCTGCCGCGAATGAAGAAAAAGACTGTGATGGGACTGGCGCTCCTCGGCGCTCTCAGCTTAGCGGGTTCTGCCCATGCTGTTCCAACCGTCGTGACGGTCGGGACTGTTCATCCCTTTGGCAACTCGTTCCCTTTTGAATCCCTTCTGTCTCGCCATTATCAGGAGGTTTTCTCAGCCAGCGATTTTCCTTTTGTCGGCCCGATGGACCTCACTTGCATTGACTTCAACAGTAAAGGTTTTGGTGGCCCTTTTTCCAACAGCTTCACCAACGTCCACATCTGTTTCTCGACCACCTCCAAACCCGTGACAACCCATGCGTGTCCAGGCCTCTGCTTCACGTTCGCCAACAACATCGGAGCCGATCATGCGACAGTCGTGTGTGGCCCTTTGACCTTGGCATCGGCTGGTGGGTGTTTCGACATCAACGTCCCTTTCACGCAGCCGTTCTTGTACGACCCCTGCTGCGGCAATCTGCTGATGAACATTCAGATCTTCTGCAGCGGCGGCTGCGGCATTTCCTTTGAAGGCCAAGGTACTGGTGGGTGCGGCACTTGCGGATTCGATGGCACCTTGTCCCGCCTGTTCACCAACGCCCTCCACCCGGGGTCCTCCACAGTGGCCGATTCCAACAGCACGAATTTCGGCTTCAATGGGGCTCTGGCCACACGATTCACCTTCACGCCGACTGCCGCCGCGCCGGAATTGGATCCTAGCGCCTCGACCGCGGCCGCAGGGGTGGTCTTTGGTGTGTTTGGGGTATTGGCCGACCGACGCCGGAATAGCGATCTACCATCGCGAGGTCAGGCCGCTCGATAGGAGCCTAGCACCCGGAGTTCGTGGGTCTGGTCCTGCAGCGCGGCCTGCAAGCCCGCCCACTTCGGGTCGCTGGTCGCAGTCTGCAGGTCGGCGTAGAAGAGATAGTGCCACGGCTGTCCGGGGATGGGACGAGACTCTAGCTTCACCAGGTTGACCCCAGCCTGCGCACAGGTCTGCAATACGGTGACCAGCGCCCCCGGCTCGTTTTTCGTCTCGAAAACGATAGACGTCTTGTCCGCGTCGCCGGTCGACGCGCCGGGCTTGCCGATCACGACGAAGCGGGTGAAGTTGTTGGGGTTCGATTCGATACCCTCTTGCAAGACCTCCATCCCATACAGGGACGCCGCCGCGGCCCCGGCGATGGCGGCCGCTTTTTTCAGTCCGTGGCTCTTGACGTGGTCGACACTGCCGGCCGTATCGTAGACGTTGATGACCTTCCACTCCGCATGACTGCGCAGAAAGTCGTCGCACTGGGCAGACGCCTGGGGATGGGCATAGACCGTATCGATATCCTTCAGACGGGTGCCCGGGTGGGCGATGAGGCTGTGCACGATGCGGAGCTTCACCTCGCCCACGATGGTCACGTCGAACTCACTGAACAGGTCGAAATTCTGGTGGATGCTCCCGGTGAGCGAGTTCTCTACCGGCAGCACCCCGTAGTCGACGGTCCCATCGGCCACCGCCGAGAAGACGTCCCGGAACGCGGTGGAAGGCTGGGTGCGAATCGTGTCTCCGAAGAATTGGTGGGCGGCCCGCTCACTGAAGGCGCCCGCCTGGCCCTGGTAGGCAATCGTGAGCGTGGCGTCTTTCTTTTTTGCTCCTCCCCGAGTCTCGGTCAGGTGGGCGACCCGGGCCGCTCGATACAGTTGACGCCCCACGATGGGCAGGATGGCCTCGACGTCTCGCAGCACCCGCTCCAGTTGCTTCGGATACAAGCTCTGGGGACCGTCCGAATACGCCTCTGCAGGATTCTGGTGGACTTCGATGATGACCCCGTCGGC
>DASYBA010000485.1:0-2789 GCA_036501005.1 Candidatus Xenobia bacterium
CGAGCGATTGTTGGGCGTCCGCGTGCCCGACTCGGTCCTGCCGGCGCTGCATGACGACCAGCCGGATGAGGAGACCGAAGACGGGTTTGTCGAACGTCTTCTCTCCTGGGACTTGCCCGGCGACCTCTGGTTGTCATCGCCCGCCGTGATCGCGGCGCAACAGGAGGGATGGCGTGGCCTTCGAGGCCTCCTGTCGAAGCGCGGGGTCCTTTGGAAGCGCCTCTTCCCACCGGCGAGCGAGATGGCCGAGCGCTATTCGGTGCCGACCGCAACCTCTCGTCTCTGGCTCTATTATCCCTATCGAATAGCCGAGCTGGCCCTGCACTGCACGCGGTCGTGGTGCCGACCCCGGCCGGTCGACGCCGCTCTGCACCGGAGCGTCAAGGTTCGACGATGGCTGGCCGACGAACGATGCGGTTGGGACCGCATGTACGGATGAGCGCCATCTGGGGGGCCCTGTCTGCAGATTCAGCGCTGCCGGTGGCTGGTCCGGTAAGGGCCGGAGCCGCGAGTCTGCAGTGGCCGGGCATCCGGCTGTGCCACTGGAACCGCTGGCCCGCCTCCGAACTGCTGGCCACACCGGAGGGACTGGCCATCACGGCCAGCCTGCGCCTGGACAATCGGGACGAGTTGATCCGCCGCCTGGGTGAAAACCCGTCCGTATCGGACAGCCACCTGGTCTTGAGGGCCTACCAGCGTTTTGGCACCGATTGCGTCGGCCACCTGCTGGGCGACTTCGCTTTCGCGTTGTGGGATGGTCCCAGACGAAGGCTGTTCTGTGCTCGGGACTTCATCGGCGTGCGCCCCTTCTACTATGTCTGCCGGGACGACCAGTTCACCTTTGCCAGTGATATCGTGACGGCTCTGATGGAGAGTGGCGCCGAGCCGAGATTGGATCTTGCGCAAGTGCGCAGCAAGCTCCAGAATCCTTCTTTTTTCTTCAACCTGGAGCATACGTTCTATCAGCATGTTCGCCGTCTGCCGCCGGGCCACTTCCTCCTGTCCGATGGGCGCCAGGTGGCCCTGCACCGATACTGGACCCCTCCGCCCGTCGTTCCGGACGCCCCCCGCCGCGACCATGAGGTGATTGAACAATTGCGAGAACTGCTCGACCGGGCCGTAAGCTGCCGGCTGTCGAGCGCCGTGGGCGTCCACCTGAGCGGAGGACTCGACTCGTCCCTGCTGGCGGCGCTGGCCCGGCACCGGCTGCCGCATCCGCCGCCTGCTTTCTGTTGGTCCCACCCCGATGAGGCGCCGACCGGCCCGTTCGACGAGCGCGAGCTGGCCAGGACGGTGGCTCGTGAGCACGATTTGACGATCACCTACACCGAGCTCCGCCCCGAGGACATGCTGGGGCAATATACCACCGACATCACGACTCAACCCCATAATTCCCTCGCTTATGAAAGTGTCGTGAGCCGTGAGGCAAGCGCGCGAGGCCTGCGGACCATGATCAGCGGTTGGGGAGGCGACGAGTTCGTGACGTTCGATGGCCAAGGCTATCACGCCGAACTGCTCGCTCGGGGCCAATGGCGGCACCTGGTCCGTGAGCTGACGATGGAGTGTCGACGGTATGGTGGGCGGCCCGTCGACCGTTTCAGATCGCAGGCGCTCTCGCCATGGGTGTCCCGGTTCAGCCCCTGGCGCAGCGTCGACCTGCCGCTACCGGCGTACCTGCAGCCCGACTTCCGGGCGGCGTTGCTCGCCACCCCACCCCTGCCGCAGTCGCGCTGGGGCACCCGTCCGGGCACCCGAGCGACGCAACTGCACATGTTGTCTTACGGGCACCTGACCATGAGGCTGGAGGACTGGGCCAATCACGGGGTGGATCTCGGCTTGGACTATGTGTTTCCGCTCCTCGACCGGCGGTTGGTCGAGTTTGCCCTCGGCGTGCCCGGCTCCCTGTTCCTGCGGAACGGGTGGCGACGCTATCTGATCCGTGAGGCGACCGCCGGTCTCTTGCCGGAGGTTGTTCGATGGAATCTACGCAAGGATGACCCCGGCGTGCGGCCAAGCGCCCGGGACCTGACCGAAGCTGTGCCGCTTATGCGCCAGGCACTCCTGGAGCGGGGCAACCGGCGCCTCGTCAGTCCCGAGATGCTAGTACGGGAGGTTGAGAGGTTGCCGTCCCGTCAACAGAAGGCGGACCGGGGTTACTGGCTGCCCTGGGTCAACCCCGCGGCCGTTTTCTGACCGTCAACTTGCACTCGGGCCGGGACCATAGGTGAACGATCCATAAGTTGACCCTTCAGCGTACCCTTCGGGGACTCCACCCTCCGTTTCCGAGGCGCTCAGCGTCGTCAGTTGCGGGGTCGTCCAGGGTAGGCGCTTCTTGCCCGTGTCTGCCATCGGTATTTCTCCTCGGTCGTAAATAGATTGACCCGGCTGGTATCGATTGGGATTTTCTCGATTGAAAAATTCCTTCCTCCCTACGAAAACACGGCTACCACAGCAAAACCCGCTCGCTCGTCACCACCTGTCAGGCAGACCGATCCGCACTTCAACCAGGCGTGGGCCTTCATGCTCGCGAGGAGGCCACGCCGCACGCCGAGATACAAGGTGCACGGAATGCCCCGCCTCCGCAGCAACCATCGGGCCGTCATGGCCTGGGGGAGACAATTGCTTTTCCACGGGGAGACACGGCTGGCAGCCCGCACGGCCCATCCGATACGATCGGCCATGGCCGCCTGGCTGGCGGAGACCTCCTGGGGGGCGCGCGGGCCCGATCGACCCAGATGCGAGGCGACCCAGGCAAAGGGAAAGACGAGAATGGCCAGGCGTGCCACACC
>DASYBA010000486.1:0-1514 GCA_036501005.1 Candidatus Xenobia bacterium
CGTCAAGACGGCCCGCGGCTACGGGGAGCGCAAGGGCCTTAGCTACGCGGCGTGGCGTGCCGCGGGAGTGGACGCCAAGGTTCTGCGCCGGGCTGGTATCCCACGAACCTGGGCCTAACTGACAACTCTCCGGCCCTGCTCATCGTTCGATGTCGGCCCGTGCCTCCCAGGTCATCAGGGAAGAATTCGGCCGGCGACGGGCCGGTACCCTTGCGGGGATCGGCGGATCGGTGGGCCCGGCCATTCTCCGTCTTGGCAGCGAAGAGCAAAAGCTGCGTTCCTGCCCGGCATGGCTGCGGGAGAGATCATGTGGGCAGAGGGATACACCGAACCCAGCGCCGGCTCCGATCTAGCGGCGTTACGTACCACAGCCGAACAGGACGGAGACGAATGGGTCATCACTGGGGAAAAGACGTACTGCACCTCCGGACATCATTGCAACTGGATAATCATCGCCGCTCGGACCGATCCCGACTATTCCAAGCGTCATCGAGGGATCAGCTACTTCGTGGCCCCGATTGACGCTCCGGGCCTCGAGTTGCGGCCTCTCTACAAAATCGCCGGAGGCCGTCAGAACCGGGTGTTGCTCGACCAGGTTCGGGTGCCAGCCAATCGGCTCGTCGGCGACCTGAACCAAGGATGGAACCAGGTGTGGTTCGGCATCGGTGGCAACCCCATCCCGACATTCACGGACGACGACCCGGGGACCGGAGATGGACTACGAACCACCCCTTGTAGGCCAGGCGTGGGTACTCGACCAGCTGGTGCAGCACTGCCAGTCGACTTCACGCCATGGAGTCCCGCTCAGCGAGGATCCCGTCGTGCGAATGCAGTTGGCAGATCTGGCCATCGGCGTGGAGATTCAAACGATGCTCACACACGAGAGTCATTGCCCCTACGCGGCCCACTTGCACCAGGCCATCACCAAAGAGTTCCAACCGCGGTTCGCCCAGACCTGCATGGACATCCTCGGGCCGCTCGGGCAAATTCAATCAGGTGAGTGGGCTCCGCTAGCTGGTGAAATTGAAGGTGTGTACCGGAAGTCTTTCGGAAACCACGCCGGCGGCACTCCACAACTCAAGCGGATGGTCGTGGCCACACGGGTCCTCGGTCTCCCCCGCTAGGCCCGAACGAAGGACGGCGAGCGATGCCAATCGACCTGGCGCTGGACGAGCACCAACAACAGCTGCAAGAGGAGGCCCACGAGCTCTTTGCCGATCGCTGCTCGGCGAGCGTCGTGCGCGAGATCGAAGCCGGAGAAGTCGGCTACCAACCCGATCTCTGGCAGGAAATGGCCCAACGCGGCTGGGCTCGGCCTGAGCCCTCCAGCCGCGTCCAACCGAGCTGTCGGGCCGTACCTCGACCTGTACGCCCTCTACGAGGAGATGGGCCGCTTCTTGGTTCCCAGTCCCCACTTGGACACGGTCGCCCTCCGGCAAGAGGGCTGCCGCCCACCTGCACCGGCAAGCCCATGAGGTGCATGCAGGCATCGGGTTCATGTTGGAGCACGATCT
>DASYBA010000487.1:0-2826 GCA_036501005.1 Candidatus Xenobia bacterium
TAATAGTGCTCGATGATGGCCTTCCAGTCGAACCCGGCCCGAGCCATGCCGCCCGCGCCTTCCTGGCACATCCCCACCCCGTGCCCCCAGCCCCCACCGTGCAAGGTCACGCCGTTCGCATCCGAATCGATATAGAAGAGCGTGCTCTGCAGGCCGCCCGTTCCCACGTGCCCGCCGCTCCACAGCCAGCGAATGGCGTCCTTGTGCACCTCCGCCCGACCCTCGGTGCCAACGATCTCCAGAGTCTGGACGCGCCCCCCGGGAGACCGTCCCAGGACATTCAGCGCCAGCACGTGCCCTATCCGAGGCAGGCCGTCCACCCGGCGGAAGATCCCGTCCAATTCCGGATACGTGTATCGAGCCGTCCAGCGGAAACGGGCTGATGTCGAGCAATACGCCTCTGACTGCCCGTCGATAAAGCTGCGAAACGCCTCCTCGGAAGACAGGTCAGGTCGGTCGCCAGGACCATCGACGTAACCGCCGAGATACGACACGGGCGGCCTCTCCCAGACGTTCTGGATCGCATCGCCGATGCCGCCGCAGCACGCGTGGAATGTTGTATCGGCAGGCCGGTCGCCGCTGTATGCCACCACGCCCTGAGTCTCGGCCACAGCCTGATTGGTGCTCTCCCACTCACTCAACATGCCGCCGTACACCTGGCAATGCACGGTGGCGCACACGTCGTACCCCTGGTCTTCGTGCCGTCGCAGGTGCGACAGGGCAAACGTGCGCGCCACGACCGCCATGGCGGCCAGCGCCTGCGGGGGGAACAGCGGTCCCATCTCATTGGGCACGACGCCGGCCGTATAGCTTTCCAACGGTAGCACGTTGACCAACCCCAACCCGCTGGCCCGCCCGTCGACCACCATCTCCCCCCGATACGCCCGCAAGGCTCCGGTGCCGTTGGCATGGCGGCCCGCCAGCACCAGATACGAGTGCCCCACCGGCCGCAGCGTGACCGGGCTGCGAGCCCGAAATGCCTGCCGGTGCCCCGCATAGCCGACCAGCATGGGCTGGCGTAGCACGGTGCTCAAATATTCGATACGGGTCACCTGCGGCAGGCGCACCGAGGGGACCTCCACCCAATGTCCACGCCGCTGAACCTGCACGAACGTCCCCACCACCTCCGCCTGGTCCGTCGACAGGGCGGGGACGTCGTCCAACCCCACCCGAATCTCCGGGCCCGTGGCTGGTGGCACCGGGGCTCCAGCAGGAAACGGCACGTCCAGGTGCTCGACCGTCTTGTCCCACCCCGCCACGGGCCGGCGATGCACGCCCAGTCGGTCCAACAACGAAGCCAGGTAGCGCTTGACTTGCCCGCTGCCGCAATTGTCCGGCACAAACAGATCTTCGCCGACGTAGATCACCCGAGGCCTCATGACGACGGCGGCCGACGACACATCCGGCTGGCCCTCCCACGTCGCCAGCACCGCGCCCCCGGTGGGCCGCACCAGCATCGCGGTATTGCGCCCCAGTTCGATACCGGGGCGGTGCATCGGTTTCAAGACCGAGCAGACCCCGGGCCCGCTGGCCCAGGAATACACGTCGCACCCCAAGAGGTCGGCCAGTTGGAAATGGTTGCCAGCGCCAACCGCCTGGTTCTTCTCGTTTCGATAGGACGACAGATAGGTCGCCAGGATGGCTCCCCCGCGCCGATAGAATGCCCGCACGGCATCGACCTCGACAGCACTCATGCATCTCGTGTTGGCCAGCACCAGCAACCGTGCATGCACGCCGAGCAGCTCATCGGCCCCGACCACTTCAGGATGCAGGCCGAGCGTCCGGAGCGTCGATACGCAACTGTCGAGCTGCCATCGTCCGACCCATCCGGAATACTTCAAACTGGGTTGGCTTCGGAGCACGGCAACGTTCTCCAAGGCCGGACCTGCCACCGGTCGGGGCAGCAGCCACAGCAGAGCGAGGAACCATGCGATCAAGGGGTCAGCTTCTGTCGGGCCGCCCGCACGTTGTCGTGGGCCTCGGTCAGGGTCGCTTGGACCCTCTCCTTCGATGCTCCCGTCGTTCCCATCAGAAAGGCGACCGGCACGCTTCCATCGGCTCGCATCAGCAAGGCCTCCGCCTCCCCCTCGTCGATGCCCAGTTCCTGCTGGAGCATGCGGGTGGCCCTGCCCCGCAGCTTGGCATTGGTCATCAAGAGCCCGACCATCAGGTTGCCGTAGACCCGCCCGCTCTTCACCAGCGACGCCGTGCTGAGCATGTTCAATACCATCTTTTGGGCGCTCCCGGCCTTCAGCCGGGTGGATCCCGTCACCACCTCGGGACCCACGTCCAGGACGATAGGATGATGGGCCTCCAGGGCCAGGGGCGTCCCGGCGTTGCACGTCACCCCCACGGTGATCGCTCCCCGCCGTCCGGCTTCTCGCACCGCGCCCAGGGTGAAGGGCGTCCGACCCGAGGCCGAAATGCCCACCACCCGATCGTGCGGGCCGACGTCCTTGAGGCCTACCTGGCGGGCACCCTCCTCGGCATCATCCTCGGCCCCTTCGACCGCCTTCAGCAGGGCATCCATTCCCCCCGCCATGACGGCCTGCACCTGCTGGGGAGGGGTACCGAACGTCGGCGGACATTCGGCCGCATCCAGCACGCCAAGGCGGCCACTGGTGCCGGCACCGACATAGATCAGCCGGCCCCCTCGTTCGAACCCGCCCACGATGGCCTCGACCGCAGCCTCGACCGAGCCCAGTACTCGAGCGATGCTGAGAGGCACGGTCGCGTCCTGGCGGTTCATGAGTTGCAACACCTCTCCGATGGGGAGCGCATCCAGGGCCAGGCTGTCGGGCAGGGCGGATTCGGTGACGTTGCCCG